>NZ_QPFC01000118.1:0-6634 GCF_003427465.1 Nocardiopsis sp. TNDT3
CCGCGCCCACCAGCAGCGCAGACCCGGCCAGCAGCCCCCAGGCGCCCGCCTCCACCACTCCCGACATTCCCAGCCCCTCCCGCTACCGGCGCACAGCCGAACAGCACGCCTTCCCTCACGGGTGGTAGCAGGAAGGGGCGCCGGGTGCCGCGCGGCGCGCCCCTCAGGTCCGCGAACGCCCGCGCGCCAGGGAAGACGGCCCGTCCGCACCCGGGGGCGCGGGCGCGAAACTGTACCGGACGTAAGGTAAATTTCGGCCCATGGGCTCACATCAGACGCACGCGACGGCCATGACGGCGACACGCCGGTGGCTGCTGCTGGTGACCGTGGCGGCCGGACTGCTGCTCGTCACCGTGGACAACACGATCCTGTACACCGCCCTGCCGACCCTGACCGCTCAACTGGGGGCGACGGGCGCGCAGAGCCTGTGGATCATCAACGCCTACCCGGTGGTCATGGCCGGTCTGCTGCTGGGCAGCGGCACGCTGGGCGACCGGATCGGCCACGTGCGCATGTTCGTGGTCGGGCTGGTGGTCTTCGGCCTGGCCTCGCTGGTCGCCGCGTTCTCCCCCACGGCCTGGGTCCTCATCGCCTCGCGCGCGCTGCTGGCGGTGGGCGCGGCGGCGATGATGCCCGCCACCCTGGCGCTGATCAGGATCGCCTTCCCCATCGAGCGCGAACGCAACATCGCCATCGCGGTCTGGGGCAGCGTCTCGGTGGTCGGCGGCGCGCTGGGGCCGATCGTGGGCGGGGTCCTGCTGGAGTTCTTCTGGTGGGGGTCGGTCTTCCTCCTCAACGTGCCCGTGGTCATCGCGGCGCTGGTGGCGACCGCGCTGATCGCGCCGCCCAACGTCCCCGACCCCGGCAAGCACTGGGACCTGGTCTCCTCGCTCCAGGCCATGGCCGGGCTGGTCGCCTCGGTGCTGGCGATCAAGGAGCTGGCGCACACGCCGCCGCGCTGGCCGCTCTTCGCCGCCGCCGTGGTCGTGGCCGTGGTGGCCTTCGTCCTGTTCACGCGCCGCCAGCGCCGTCTGGAGGACCCGCTGCTGGACTTCGGGGTCTTCCGCAACCCCGCCTTCACCTCCGGTGTGCTGGCCGCGGCGTTCTCGATGTTCGCCATCGGCGGCATCCAGCTCGTCACCACCCAGCGCTTCCAGCTGGTCGTGGGCTTCACGCCGCTGGAGGCCGGGCTGCTGGTGGCCGCCGTGGCGGCGGGTTCGCTGCCGACCGCGCTGCTGGGCGGGGCGTTCCTGCACCGGACCGGCCTGCTGCCCCTGATCGCGGGAGGTCTCGCCGCGGGCGTGGCGGGTGTGGTCGTCTCGCTCCTGGGCTTCCAGACGGGCATCGGCTGGCTCGTCGCGGGGCTGCTGCTGACCGGCGCCGGACTGGGTGCGGCGATGTCGGTGGCCTCCACGGCGATCATCGGCAACGCGCCCGCCAGCCGCGCCGGGATGGCCTCCTCGGTGGAGGAGGTCTCCTACGAGTTCGGCAACCTGACCGCGGTGGCCCTGATGGGCAGCCTGGTCACCTTCGTCTACGCGGCCGCCGTCCAGCTGCCGCAGGGCGCCCCGGAAGCCGCCGGGAGGAGCCTGGCCGACGCCCTGGCCTCGGCCGGGGGCGACGACGCGGTGGTCGCCGCGGCCCACGCCGCCTTCGACACCGGCTACCTGGTGGTCATGGTCGTGGTCGCGGCGGTCCTGGCGTGCGGCGCGGCCCTCACCTGGCGGCTGCTGCGCCACCATGGTCCCGGCACGTCCTCGTCGGCGTACGCGGACCACTGACACCGGGGGAGAGCATGCGCAAGAGCAACCGGACACAGATCCTGGACGCGGCCTTCCGCGTCGTCCAGCGCGACGGCGTCAGGGCCCTGACCTACGAGTCGGTGGCGGCCGAGACGGGTCTGACCAAGGGAGGGCTGCTCTACCACTTCCCCTCGCGCGAGTCCCTGCTCCAGGCCCTGCACGAACACCTGGCCCAGGGCTGGGACGACCACCTGGCGGAGGCCGCGGGGAGGAGCGCGGACCGGGCCACGCCCCGCGAGCGCCTGGCGGCCTACGCCCGCGTGGCCGCGCACAGCTCCACGCGCGCCGAGCTGCTGCTCCTGCTGGAGACCGCGAACGAACCGGCCACGCGCGCCCCCTGGGACGAGGTGATGGGGCGCTGGACGTCCGAACCGTCCGCCGGGCCGCTGACGCCGGAGGAGATGGAGCTGTTCGTGCTGCGCCTGGCGGCGGACGGCCTGTGGCTGTACGAGTCGCTGTCCAGCGGCACGCTCCCGCCCCCGCTGCGCCGGCAGGTCGCCGAGCACCTGGCCAGCGCCATCGCGCCCGGACAGGACCGGGCCGCGGAGCCGGACCGGGAAGCACCGGTTCCCGGTCCGGACGCTTCGCACGTCCCGGACGCGGAACCGGAACCGGGCGCCGGGGCCCGCTGACCGGGGATCGAGGTCTCCTGGCCGGGCGCGCGCTCCTCGCCGGGGAGCGCACGCCGGTCCGCCGTCCCTCAGGCCCCTCCGCTCACCAGGGCCTCGCCCAGCGGCGTGCGCGCGTGCATCACCCGTGTGCTCTCCCGGCGACCATCCACCAGCCCCGACCGCCGCAGGATCGACAGGTGGTGCGAGGCCGTGGAGACCGCCATCGCACAGTCCCCGGCCACCTCCGACGTGGACCGGGGCCCGTCCAGGGCCAGCAGGACGCGGGCGCGCCCCGACCCGAGCAGTTCCTCCAGCGCCTGCGCGGCGGCCGTGCCCTCACGCGTCCACGACGCCGACAGTCCGTGCACCGGGTAGAACAGCGTCGGCTGCACGGGCGGCTCGGTGAGCACCGAGCAGCGCGGCGTGCTCATGACGGAGGGCGTGAGCACCACGCCGCTGCCCTCGCAGGCCACGTCCTCGTCGTGCCTGCGCATCCCGACCTCGATCGCGTCCCGGTGCCAGCCCACGGACTCGTGCAGCGTGCCCACCATCGCGGCCACGCCGCCCGCGCCCATGCGCCGCACCCGCAGGTCGATGTCCGCGCCCAGCAGACGCCGGATCTGCGGCCAGTGCGGGGCCAGCGCGGCTTCCCAGACCGCCGTCCAGGCGTCCGAGACCAGCGCGCGGGTGCGCTCGGGGTGGGCGAACATGTCCGCCACCAGGGTGTGGCGGCGCCCCCGCGAGCGCGCGAGCACCTTGGTCAGGTCGGCCCGGACGGCTTCGGGCGGCACGCGCCGCAGGCGCTCGACTTCCTCCTCGGGGGTCATGTCCCAGGACGGGGCGGCCGTGAGGAAGTCGGGGAAGTAACCCTCGTGGCCGATCACCGTGGCCAGGTACTCGAACGACCGCCTCGGCAGCGACCCCCGCACCGCGCGCAGCCAGCCCCACTGGAGCGGGTGGCTTGAGGGGTCGAGCAGGACCCGGACCGCGTGGCACAGTTCGTGGCCCGGTGAGACGCCGAACCGGATCGCCGAGACGTCGGCCGTCCCGATCCGGAAGCGGACCCTGTTTCGACGCACATCGAAAGTGTAGAGCGCGGCGTGCCCGCCCGGCCATGGTGGAGCCACACCGAGACGGGCACAGCGAAGGGACACCGCGATGAGGTCCGCACCGCTCCACCACCATGAACCCGCCGCTCCGGGCGGCGGGGCCGAGGCGTCCGACCGGTACGCCTTCGACGGCCCCCCGACGGCCCCCCGACGGCCCGCTGGTCCGTCGACGTCCGCCCCGTGACCGGGTTCGAGGAGTGAGCACCATGGAGAGCACGACACACGACCGGGTGGTCCCCGCCGGCGAACTCCGGATGGGCGGCTCGCGCACGCTGCGCTTCGAGGGCCGCCCCCACGGCTCGGGGATCTCGTTCTTCCTCGTGGACAACGACCCCGGGCAGGGGCCCGGCTTGCACCGCCACCCCTACACCGAGACGTGGACCGTCCTGGAGGGCGAGGCCGCGTTCGCCGTCGGCGACCGCCGGTTGGCCGCCGGGGCGGGCGACACCCTGGTCGTCCAGCCCGGGGTGTGGCACGGCTTCACCAACACCGGCACGGGACGGCTGCGCGTGATGTGCGTACACGCCTCCGACACCATGATCCAGGAGTGGAAGGACTGACTCCGGCCGGACAGCATGCGCCGCCGGGCCCGGGGCCCGGCGGCATATCCGGCATAAACGGACAAAAGTGAATCTACGCCGTAAAGGAGCTGCGTTCCAGGCGGAACCAGTGAACTGACGACGAGATCACGAGGCCAGGTAGCGGCCCGCCCACCGTGCGAACGGCTCGCCGTGGCGGTCCCGCGCGCCCTCCAGCACGGCGGAGACCTCGGCGTCCGTGGGCAGGCCGCGTCCGAAGTGCTCCTGGAGCCAGGCGCGGTACCGGGCGCGCCGGGGCCCGTCCTCGTCCTGGGGCTCCCCGCGCAGGTAGGGCGGGTAGCCGTGGTCGACGCCGATCTCGGAGTCCGCACCCAGGAGCAGGACCAGCCCGCGGGGGTTCTCGGACACCACCGCCACGGCACCCTCGTCGCCGAGGACGACGACGGGCAGGTCGGCGGGGTCCTCGCGGTCGTCGTGGCGCCACAGGGCGTAGACGGAGCCGGAGCCGTTGGCCAGGGCGAAGGGGATGAGGCGGGACCGGAACGCCGGGTCCTCCGGCCAGCCGGCCAGCTGTTCCGGGTCGTCGTAGTCGAGCGTCTCGAAGCCGTCCGCGACGAAGTCACCGGCGGCCCGCTCCTCCAGTGCCCTGAGCAGGTTCAGTTCCGGTACGGGCGAGTAGGGGTCCACGGTTCCTCCTGGGCGGTGCGGTGCGCGGGCCCGAGGAACGTACCGCGCCACCACGACACCCGGGCGGCCCGGCGGGCGCCCGGGGGAGGGGCGTGCGGCCCTCCCCCCCGGAGCGGACGCGGCGTGTGCGGGCCCCGTCGGACCGCTGAGCCTATGGGAGCGGAACCCCCAGTCCCGCCGCGCCTACCGGGGCGCGGGACGGAACCCGGCGATGGGGTTCTCCAGCGTGCCGACCAGTTGCAGGCCCGCGGACGGGTCCTCCAGATCGACCATCTGGCGGTTGTTGCGCAGTTGCAGCCGGTTCAGGCACGAGAGCGCGAAGCGTTCCGCGAACAGGTCGTCGCGCGCGAAACGGTCGGCCAGGTGGGGCGCCGACGCCTGGTAGTCGGCCACGCACGCGGCCACGGTGCGCCAGAAGTCGGTCTCGGACAGGACGCCCTCACCGGCGAGGATGCCGTTGAGGAAGCGCAGGAAGCAGTCGAAGACGTCGGTGAACAGCGACAGCACCCGCATGTCGTCGGGCACCGCGCCCTGGACCCGCTCGACCCCGGGGGGCAGTTCGGCGTCGTCGTTCATCACCGCGATCTCCTCGGCGATGTCCTTGAGCAGGACCCGCTGTGGCACCCCGTCGCGCAGGACGAGGATGACGTTCTCCCCGTGCGGCATGAACACCAGGTCGTGGGCGTAGAAGCAGTGCAGCAGGGGGACGAGGTAGGCGTCGAGGTAGCGGCGCAGCCACTCCGCGGGCTCCAGGCCCGACTCGGCGATGAGCTCCGCGGCGAGGGACCTCCCCCGGGCGTCGGTGTGCAGCAGCGAGGCCATCGTGGCCAGGCGCTCGCCGGACCGCAGCCGTGTCACCGGGCTCTCGCGCCACAGCGCGGCGGTCATCTTCAGGTAGGGCGACTTCTCCGTCGAGGCCTGCGCGTAGTGCGTGGTGCGGTAACCCACCGCGGCCAGCTCGCGCAGGATCTCCACGCGCGTGGCGCGCAGGACGGGGTCGTCGGCCACGACCGAGGCGACCCAGTCGTTGATGGCCGGGGTGGCCTCCATGTACTTGGCGGACAGCCCGCGCAGGAAGCCCATGTTCAGCACCGACAGGGCGGTCTTGACGTAGTGGCGTTCGGGGGCCGAGGTGTTGAAGAAGGTCCGGATGGACTGCTGGGCGCGGTACTCGTCGGGGCCGTGGCCCAGGCACACCAGGTCGCGGCGGGCGACGTCGGCGGCGAAGGTGACCGCCAGCCGGTTCCACCACTGCCAGGGGTGGACCGGGATCAGGTGGTAGTCGGCGGGGTCCAGGCCCATGTCGGTCAGCCGCGCGTCGAAGACGGCCAGGGTCTGGGCGCCGAGTTCACCGCGCAGCAGTTCCTCGCGGTCCAGGTCGGCGGAGCAGCTGAAGACCGTGCGCTCGCGCCGCGCGGCGACCCACACCAGCCGCACCGGGGCGGCGGCCTCGGGGGCGTAGGCGCGGTACTCCGCGGCGTCGAAGCCCAGGCGCCCGTTGTTGGCGACGAAGCACGGGTGGCCCTCGGTCATCCCCGCCTCGATCTCCTGGAACCCGGCGCGCGCCAGCTCGGCGGCGCCGGGTCGGGCGCCCGACATGCGGTAGGTGCTGCTGGCCAGGGTGCTGGTGATCTCCTCCAGGTAGACGGGCAGGACGTCCTCGTCGAGCGTGAGCGTCTTGCGCAGGTCCAGGATCAGGTCGAGGGCGTCCAGGGGCAGGTGCGCGCCGTCGCGCCGCAGGTCGCGGCGGACGATGCTGTCGGCCTCGATCCGCCAGTGCTCCAGGGCCATGACGCGGGCCGCGAACCGGTACTCGACGCCGCCGTCGTCGCTGGTGACCGAGAAGAGGCCGTCGGGGCCGGGTTCGGGGGTGATCAGCCGTTCGT
>NZ_QPFC01001089.1:0-3992 GCF_003427465.1 Nocardiopsis sp. TNDT3
CCCCTCCACCGCCGACCTGGTCCTGCCGGACCTGCACCTGCGGCTGCGCACCGACCGTGGCGTGTTCTCCCCCGACAAGGTCGACCTCGGCACGCGGGTGCTGCTGGAGTCGGTCCCGCCGCCGCCCGAGGGCGGGCGCCTGCTCGACCTGGGCTGCGGCTACGGGCCCATCGCGCTGACGATGGCCTCGCGCGCGCCGGGGGCGCGGGTGCTGGGCGTGGACGTCAACGCGCGGGCCGTGGGGCTGGCGCGGCGCAACGCCGCCGAGCACGGGCTGGACAACGCGCGGTTCGCGGTGGTGGAGCCCGAGGGCGGGCTGTCGGTGGAGCGGGGCGCGTCCGGGGAGGGCGCGCCAGCGCGGGACGACGTGACCGCCCAGGACCTGCTGGGCCCCTTCGACGCGGTGTGGTCCAACCCGCCCATCCGGGTGGGCAAGGGCGTGCTGCACTCCATGCTGCGCACGTGGCTGGGGCGGCTCACCCCCGAGGGCGTCGCCCACCTCGTGGTCCAGCGCCACCTGGGCTCGGACTCGTTGCAGAAGTGGCTGGACGAGCAGGGCCTGCCCGCCGAACGGGTGGCCTCCCGAGCGGGTTTCCGGGTGCTCGCGGTGCGCCGTTCCGTGGCTTGACGCGGCTTTTGCCGTGGTGTGTCACGGGTCATGCGTGCGCCCACGCACGGTGACCTGTACTCTGTGGCGAACAGATGGCCTCCGGGACCAGCCCGGGAACACCCGCCGAGGAAAACACCGCAGTTGAGCACGCAGTTGCGTCCCACGGACGTCAAACGCCTGAACCGCCAGTGGCGCAGGCGCACCGAGGGGCGACTCGCCCTTCTCGTCGAATCGGTCACCCAGCCCTACAACCTGGGCTCGATCCTGCGCACGGCTGCGACCTTCGGTGTCGACCAGCTCTGGTTGACCGGCAACAGCGCCGACCCCGACGACCCCAAGGTCGGCAAGACCGCCCTGGGCACCGCCGCCAAGGTCGAGCACACCCGGATGGCCTCCACCGCCGACGCCCTGGCCGCCGCACGCGCGGACGGGTACCGGGTGGTCGCGGTCGAGCTGGCCTCCGGCGCGCTCCCGCTGCACGCGGCTCCCCTGGAGCCGGACGTGTGCCTGGCCGTGGGCGCCGAGGACCACGGATGCTCCCCCGCCCTGCTGGCGGGCGCGGACGCCGTCACCTACGTTCCCCAGATCGGACGGGTGGGATCGCTCAACGTGGCCGTGGCCACCGCGATCGCGCTCTCCGAGGCCCGCCGCCGGGAGTGGGCCGGGCTCGGCGGGGAGGCCGACGCCCCCGCCGGGAGCTGACCGCTCCGAAACATCCGCCGCCGGGGAACAACCGCCCCAGGCCGATCGTCTTTATTCCTGGTAGTCACATATCACCACAAAGCGCAACAGGCGCAGAGAGAGGAACAGTGGACCCGTCCCGAAGTACCGGCAGCGTCCTGAACGGACGCTGCGACACAGACGACGAGCCCCCTTCTACGAAGGGTGCGCACCCTCGTAGGAGTCCGAGCCCGAAGCGGAACCAGGCGGTGCGTGCCCGATGATGAGCACCATCCTCAGTATCGCCTTCGGGATCGTGGTGGTCTTCCTGATCACCGTGGCGACGGGTTACTTCGTCGCCCAGGAGTTCGGTTACATGGCCGTGGACCGCTCGCGACTGCGGGCGAAGGCGGCGGCCGGGGACGCCGGGGCCCAGAGGGCCCTGGGCATCACCAACCGGACGTCCTTCATGCTCTCCGGTGCCCAGCTGGGCATCACCGTGACCGCCCTGCTGGTGGGTTACGTGGCCGAGCCCATGATCGGCGAGGGCGTCGGTGAGCTGCTCGGCCTCGCCGGAATCCCCACGGGGACGGGCGTGGCCATCGGCACCGTCCTGGCCCTGCTCTTCTCCACCGTCGTGCAGATGGTCTTCGGAGAGCTCTTCCCCAAGAACCTGGCCATCGCCCGGCCCGAGCCGGTCGCGCGCTGGCTGGCGCTGTCCACGGGGATCTACCTGAAGATCTTCGGCCCGGTCATCTGGCTGTTCGACCAGGCGGCGATCCTGCTGCTCAAGGCGGTGCGGATCGAACCGGTCGAGGACGTCCAGCACGCGGCGACCGCGCGCGACCTGGAGAGCATCATCGCCGAGTCCAAGGCCAGCGGCGACCTGCCGCCGGAGCTGTCCACCCTGCTGGACCGCACCCTGGACTTCCACGAGCGCACCGCCGGACACGCGATGATCCCGCGTCCGGAGGTGGCCACGGTGGAGGAGGGCGACCCGGTCAGCCGGGTCGTGGAGCTGATGGCCTCCGACCACTCGCGCTTCCCGGTGCTGGGTGACGGCGTGGACGACATCGTCGGCGTCATCTGCCTGCGCGACGTGCTCGCGCTGGGCGACCGGGACCTGGCCAACACCAAGGTCAGCGAGGTGGCGCGGCCCACCGTGATGCTTCCCGCGTCGCTGCCGCTGCCCTCCGCGCTGAGCCAGCTGCGCGAGGCGGGCGAGGAGTTCGCCTGCGTGGTGGACGAGTACGGCGGCCTGGCCGGGGTCATCACGACCGAGGACCTGGCCGAGGAGCTGGTCGGCGAGATCGCCGACGAGCACAGCCCCGCGGAGGAGTCCCCCTCCTACCTGGAGGGCGAGGGCTCCTACCTGGTCCCGGGCGCTCTGCACATCGACGAGGTCGAGCGGCTGCTCGGCCACGACCTGCCCGAGGGGGACTACGAGACCCTGGGCGGTCTGGTGGTGCACGAGCTGCACCGGCTCCCCGAGGCCGGTGACAGGGTCTCCATCGCCCTGCCCCGACCGCCCAGCGCGCACGACGAGGACCCCGACATGGGGCTGACCATGGTCGTCAGCGCGGTGCAGAGGCACGTTCCGCACACCGTGGAGCTGCGTCTGCACGAGGTGCAGGGCAACGAGTCGCAGGAGGCGTCGGCATGAGTGACATGAACGTGTGGGTGGCGCTCGCGCTGACCGCGGTGATCATCGCGCTGAGCGCCTTCTTCGTGGCGATCGAGTTCGCCCTGGTGGCGGCGCGCCGCTACCGGCTGGAGGAGGCCGCCGAGTCCAGCTTCTCGGCACGGGCCGCGGTCAGGAGCGCCCGCGACCTGTCGCTGCTGCTGGCCGGTTCGCAGCTGGGGATCACCCTGTGCGCCCTGGCGCTGGGCGCGATCTCCAAGCCCGCCGTCCACCACATGCTGGAGCCGCTGTTCGGCGGCCTGCCGGCGGCGGTGGGCTACGTGGTCTCGTTCGTGCTGTCGCTGATCGTGGTGACCTTCCTGCACCTGGTGGTGGGTGAGATGGCGCCCAAGTCCTGGGCGATCTCGCACCCGGAGAAGTCGGCGATCATGCTGGCCGTGCCGATGCGGGCGTTCATGTGGTTCACCCGTCCGCTGCTGCTGATGCTCAACGGCATGGCCAACTGGTGCCTGCACCGGCTGGGCGTGGAGGCGGTGGACGAGATGTCGTCCGGGCACGGTCCCGACGACGTGCGCGAGCTGGTGGAGCACTCGGCCAAGGCCGGTGCGCTCGACCCCGAGCGCCGCGCCCAGCTGGCCACGGCGCTGGAGGTCAACTCCCGTCCGCTGAGCGAGATCGTGACACCGCGCGAGGAGATCGCGTCGGTGTCCCCGAACTCGACGGTGGACGACATCAAGCAGGTGTCGCGGGAGTCCACGCACCTGCGCCTGGTGGTGATGGACGGCACCGAACCCGTGGGCGTGCTGCACGTGCGCGAGGCGCTGACGGGCCCGGAGGGGACCACCGCGGCCGACCTGATGCGGCCGGTGCTCACCCTGGCCGCGGAGACGCCGATGTACGCGGCGATGGGCATCATGCGGGAGAGCCGCAGCCACCTGTCCCTGGTGGAGACGGACGGCGAGGTGATCGGCCTGGTCACCCTCCAGGACATCCTGGACCGCCTGCTGCTGCTGGACACGGCCGCCTGAGCGGGGCCGTGAGGCCGTGAGGGGCCGGGAGGGGGATCCCCCTCCCGGCCCC
>NZ_QPFC01001090.1:0-2553 GCF_003427465.1 Nocardiopsis sp. TNDT3
GGGCGGGGGGCCGCCGGCGGCCCCGCGCCCACGGCACGCGCCGAGGACGCCCGAGCCGTCCCGGGACCCGCGGAGGCACCCGGTCAGCCGCGCGCGGTGACGCGGATCTTGGACTGGCCGTGCGGGCACTTCTCCCAGTCCTCCATGAACCGGGCCGACAGCCCGTGCTTCTCCGCGAGGGTGATCAGCGTTTCGGTCCGGTAGTAGAAGTCCTCCCGCAGCACCTGGTGCTCGACTCCCTCGGTCCGGTCGTAGGTGAAGTCGAAGAACCCGCCCGGCGCCAGGACCCGCTCGACGTTGGCCAGGCACTCGTCGATCACCTCGATGGGCGAGTGCGAGAACACGCTGTGCGCGTGGACGACGTCGAAGTAGCCCTCCGGCAGGAAGGAGAAGGTCAGGTCCCGCGTGATGGTCAGGTGCGGCAGCTTCTCCTGCAACCCGCGCTCGGCCAGCACGCCCTTGGCGGCGATGAGGATGTCCGGGGAGATGTCGATCCCGTAGTAGCCGCCCGGGTCGAGGTAGTCGATCAGCCGCCACCCGGCGCGCAGGTTCCCGCAGCCGATGTCGAGCATCCTGTGCTCCGGTCTGAGACCGTGTTCGACCAGGTAGTCGAACTGCATCTGCCCCAGCGCCAGCCAGCGCTCCTGACTCTGGCTGCCCACGGCCGACCTGGGGTCGCGGGCGGCGTCGGAGGCCATCACCGCCCGGTAGTAGTCCACGTGGTCGCGGTGGGTCAGGCGCAGCCGCAGGTCACGGGCGGAGCGGCGCACGTACGGCACCACCTTGCCGGGGTTGCGCAGCGCGTAGCGCACCTTGTGCACCAGGGAGGACCGGTTGGCGTTGAGGGAGGCGGCTGTCTTCTTCGGCATCGGAAGGCTTTCGGTCGAAGGCTCTCGCTCACCCGCGGATACGGGGTCGGGGGGTCAAAGAGGATAACGCTTTCGTCGCGGCCCCGGTTCGCCGCCTCGGATCCGACCGTACCCGGAAAGTCACCGGGAGTGCGGTACCCCCGCCCTCCCGGAGCGCCTTCCGCCGGGGTCGCGCCGGGCCGCCGCGAGCCGCACGGCACCCCGCAGGAGCCCGATGACCAGGAGCGCGCCGAGAACCGCGCCGACCGCGAACCCAGCCCAGCCGGCGGCGCCCTCCGCCCCGTCCGCCAGCCGCAGGACCGACCAGGTCCCCGCGACCACCGCGATCAGCAGGCAGGCGCCGATGGTCAGTGCGCCCCTCCAGCCCAGGAAGTAGCGGCGGGGGCCGGGCGCGGGCGGAGAGGCCAGTTCGGCCGCAGGCCCGGAGGTGGCCGACCCGGGGCGTTTGAAGTAGGCCAGGACCGACCAGTGGCCGCACGGCTCCCAGCCCTCGGGGGCCAGGCGCTGGACGAGGCGCTCGCGGTCGCCCGGGCCGGGGCTGAGCTCCTGGCGGTACTCCCAGGTCTGCGGCCGCTCGGGGGCGCGGCGGCTGACGAAGCGGCCGAGCCGGTCCACCCGCTCCACCTCCCAGCCCTGGGCACCCATCGCGGCCAGCCGGGCGGGGCCCTCGAAGGCGTCGGCCGACCAGACCAGCACGTCCGGCTCCGCGGCGGCCTCGTCCCGCGCGCCGGTCGGGGGCGCCAGGGCCTCGGCGAACTCCTCGGCCGGGCCGAACTCCTCCTCCGGGTCGGCTCCGCTCTCGGCCGTGTGCGCGGCCAGGTCCTCCAGCAGGACGCGTGACCTGTCCGCATCCACACCGCGTTCGCCCAGCAGCTCCGCGAGCCGGGTGAAGTAGTCGCTCATCGGATCCCCCCCTCTTCGAGTACCGAGCGCACCGAGGCGTCGAACTCCATCCAGGCCGCGCCCTGTTCGCTCAGGACGGCGCGGCCCTCGTCGGTCAGTACGTAGTAGCGGCGGCCCGGGCCCTTCTCGGCCGTCCGGTACTCGGCGTCCACGAGCCCGGCCTCCTCCAGCCGGTTGAGCACGGGGTAGAGCGTGCCGCCCCGGATCCTGCCGAAACCGGACTCGTCCAGCCGCCTGGCGATCGCGTACCCGTAGCTCTCGCCCCCGGTCAGGCTGGCCAGGACCAGGAGGTCCAGCACTCCCTTGAGCCAGCTCGCGCGGCGGTCCATGCGCGGCTCCCCCTTCATTCGTGTTCGCTACCTAGACCATAGAGCTACCTAGGTAGTATCGCAACCTATCTAGCCGTACCGACCCCAGACACGAAAAACGCCCCTGAGCCGCCACGAACAGGCAGGCCAGGGGCCGAAAGAAACCAGACACACGAAAGCGGGCTCGATGAAGGCGTCGCGGACGGCCCCGTCCCGCGGGGCGAAGCCTCGCGGGACCAGGAACAACCCCACCGACCAGAGCCGCAGAGGGGTGCCTCAGAGAATCCGGGGCCCGAGAAGCGCCGTGGACAACCCCGCCCCACGGGGCGAAGCCTCACGTCGCCAGCAACAGCCCCACCCACTCCGACGACCAGCGCGGCCCCAACCACAGGGGGGCGCCTCGGGGGGTTCGGGGGGTCTCCCCCGGAAAGCATCGCGGGCTGCGGCGAGCCGGTCGAAGACCGGCGAGCAGC
>NZ_QPFC01001091.1:0-4345 GCF_003427465.1 Nocardiopsis sp. TNDT3
GACGGGGCCCTGGTGCGCTACTACGAGGGGCAGGGGTTCACCCCGGTCGAACGGGTGCCGGTGGGCGGCACCGAGGTCCAGATGTTCGAGTACCGGGTCTGAACCGACCCGACCGGCCCGGACGGCGGACGTTCAGCGCTCGCGGCGCGCCTTGTCGGAGGCCTCCACCAGGCGGTCGATCATCCGCTGCGTCAGCGCCGGGTCGGGCTGGGGTAGCCCGGCGATCGCCGCCATGTACAGCCCGTCGCCCGCGCGCAGGATGATCTCGGCCAGGACCGGGTCGGTGAGTTCCTCGTGCAATAGGTCGCCCCAGCGGCTGAAGAGGCCCTGGACCGTGCGGACGGCCTCCTCGGGCATGTCCTCCTGGCCGCGCAGGGCCGCGATGACCGCCCAGTACAGCTCCCGTTCCTCGGGGCTGCGCGGCAGCGAGGTGCGCAGGAAGACGCGGACCACGCCCTCCTCCCCCTCCACGGCCTCCCGGAACTCCTCCTCCGCCAGCACGCGCAGGCGCTCGATGAGCCCGGTGAGCATGGCGGCCTTGGACGGGAAGTGGTACAGCAGTCCTCCCTTGGACACCCCGGCGTCACGGGCCACGGCCTCCAGGGTCACCGCGGAATAACCCTCACCGACGAGGATGTCCTGTAGGGAGTCGAGGATGCGGTCGCGGGTGTTCGAAGCGTTCACGATTGACACTGTACCGGCTGGACGGTACTGTACCGTCTGGACGGTTGAAGAGTCCCGGGAGTACGCCCCCGGTCGACCAGGCTTCCCGTCCTTCCGCCCGGCCGTTCGCCCTCCGCATCCCGCCGGTCCGAACGCGCCCTCACAGCCGTGCGGCGCGCACACAAGCGACACGTAACGAGGAAAGATGAGTTCCGCCCAGACCGGAAACGGCACCGTCGGCGCGGCGCCCGCCCTCGCGGGCCCGCGCGAATGGACCGCGCTCGCCGTCCTGGTCCTCCCGGTGATCCTGATCTCGGTCGACTCCACCGTGCTCGGGTTCGCCGTCCCCGCGCTCAGCGAGCAGCTGCGGCCCGACGCGGGCCAGCTGCTGTGGATCGTCGACGTCTACGGCTTCGTCCTTGCCGGACTGCTGATCACCATGGGCTCGCTCGGCGACCGCATCGGCCGGCGACGCCTGCTCATGATCGGTTCGGCCGCCTTCGGCGCGGCCTCGCTGCTCGCCGCGTTCTCACCCACCGCCGAGGTGCTCATCGCGGCCCGCGCCCTGCTCGGCCTGGCGGGCGCCTCACTGATGCCCTCGACCCTGTCGCTGCTGCGCAACATCTTCCTGGACCCGCGCCAGCGCCTGCTGGCCATCGCCCTGTGGGCGTCGGGGTTCTCCGGCGGCGCGGCGCTCGGCCCGATCCTGGGCGGCTGGCTCCTGGAGCACTTCTTCTGGGGCTCGGTGTTCCTGATCAACCTGCCGGTGATGGCGCTGATCCTGGTGCTGGTCCCGCTGCTGGTGCGCGAGTCGCGCAACCCCGACTCGGGCCGCCTGGACCCGCTGAGCGTGGTCCTGTCCATGGCCGCGATCCTGCCCGTCGTGTACGGCGTCAAGAACCTGGCCACCGAGGGCCTGGCGGTCGTCCCGGTCGTCTCCCTGGCGGTCGGCCTGGGCCTGGGCTACCTGTTCGTCCGGCGCCAGAAGGCCCTGGACGACCCGCTGATCGACGTGGGCCTGTTCCGGTACCGCGTGTTCAGCGTGGCGGTGGCCACCAACCTGATGATCGTGTTCTCGCTGGTGTCGTCGCTGTTCTTCCTGACGCAGTACCTCCAGCTGGTGCTGGGCGTCTCACCGATGCGGGCCGGTTTCGTGCTGGTGCCGGGCCTGGTGCTGTCGGTGCTGGCGGGGCTGGTGGCGGTGCGGCTGTCGCGCCACCTGAGTCTGGCCACGGTGATCGGCGGGTCCCTGCTGGTGACCGCGACGGGGTTCGCGGTCCTGGTCTTCGCGCCGCAGGGCAACGTGGTGACCGGTGTGGTGCTCGTGACGGCGGGCTTCGCGCTGATCGCCACCGGCTCCGGGTTCGCCGAGACGCTGACCAACGGCGCGATCATGGCGGCGGCCCCGCCCCAGCGCGCGGGCGCGGCCTCGGCGATCTCCGAGACCGCCTACGAGCTGGGCGCGGCGCTGGGCGTCGCGCTGCTGGGCAGTGTGCTGACCGCGTCCTACCGGGCGAACCTGACCGCCGTGGAGGGCGTGCCCTCTGGGGCCGTGGACGCCGCCCGGGAGACCCTGGGCGGGGCCGCGAACGCCGCCGCCGAGGTGGGCGGCGCCGCGGGCGACGCGCTGATGCTCGCCGCGCGGACGGCGTTCACCGACGGCATGCACCTGACCAGCGTCATCGCCGTGGTGATCGTCCTGGCCGCCGCCGCGCAGGCGTGGGTGCTGCTGCGCGGTCGGGGCAACCCGGCCGTGGAGCCGGTGGAGGGCCCCGCCGAGGGAGCCCTGGAGGAGACGGTCGAGGCCGTGGGCACCGCCGGGACCGCGGGGGCCACGGTGGCCGCCGAGGCCGCGGGCGCCGAGGAGGCCGGAGGGACCACGGGTGCCGGGCAGGAGCCCGCTCCGGTGGCCGCCGACCCCGCGGCCGGTGACACCCAGGCCGCGCCGGAGCGGAACCGCTCCGACGGCTAGCACGCGAGGGTCCGGGCCCCGGAAGGCGACGCCTTCCGGGGCCCGGCGCGTGTCCGCCCCTTCCGGGTCACACCCCTGGAGCCGCGCCGCGGGGTTCTGTACGGTCCCCGCATGAGAACGCGGTTCGGTCGCCCCGACGTCGTGGAGGCGGGAGGACCCCTGGTCAGGTCTCTGGACGGGGAGCGGGGGCGGCCGCCGGGCGGACGCGGGAGTGGCCTCTGAGCCGACGCCGGACCGGTCTCCGAGCGGACGCGGGGACGGTCTCAGGGCACGCGGAGCAGTTCCACCTCGCCGCCGTCCCAGTCCGGCGGCACCACCGCGTAGGCGTCGGCCAGCGCGGCGCCGCGCAGACTGCCCGGACGGTCGTGGCCCACCGGCCGCGCCCGGCCGCCGTCCAGGCGCACCGCGACCAGCCGGGTGTCCCGGGGGTGAGCGGTGACGGCGCCCTCCAGGACGGCTCGGGCCAGACCCGTTCCGGGGTCCGGGCGTCCGGTCATGGCGGCCAGCAGGGGAACCAGCAGGGTGGCCGCGGCGACCAGGGCGGCCCCGGGGTTGCCGGGAAGGCCCACGAACACGGTCCGGTCGGTGTGCGCGAGCAGCTGCGGGTGGCCCGGGCGGCAGGCGACCCCGTCCACCGCGACCTCGGCGCCCAGCTCCTCCAGGACCGAACGCAGGTGGTCGGCCGGCCCCCGGGACGAGGAACCGCACACCGCGACCACGTCGCCGTCCGCGCCCTCCAGCGCGTCGAGCAGCGGACGCCGCTCGTCGCCCAGGTGGCGCAGGGACGCGATCCGGCCGCCCGCGCGCTCGACGACCCCGGGCAGCGCCGGACCGATGGCGTCGCGCACACTGCCGTCGCCGGGCAGCCCCGATGTGGTGATCTCCTCACCGGTGACCAGGACCGAGACCCGGGGGCGCAGCACCGGCAGGGTGTCGTGGCCCAGGCTGGCGGCCAGACCCAGCGCGGCGGGGCCGACCACCGCTCCCCGTTCGAGCACGGTCTCGCCGGGGGCGGTCTCCTCCCCCGCCCAGCGCACGTGGCGGCCCGCCTCCGCGGGCCCGTCCACCGTCCCGTCCCGGACGGCGGCCAGCTCGTAGGGCACGACGCACTCCGTGTCCTTGGGCACACGGGCGCCGGTGGCGATCTCGACGGCCTCGCCCGGGCGCAGGCCCACGGGTGCCTCCGCCGCCCCGGCCAGCCGCCTGCCGACCAGCCGCCAGGGCCCCGGGCCCGACACCGCGAAGCCGTCCATGGCCGAGGCGTCGAAGGCGGGCAGGCCCGTCAGCGCGTGCACGTCCGCGGCGAGGACGGCGCCCAGGGCGTCCTCCAGGGGGAGCTCCCGCGGAGCCGGGGGCCTGCCGCCGCCCAGGAGCCGGGCGGCCTCCCGCGCCCGCGGCCACGACCGGTGCCCGCCGTGTCCCCCGGTGCAGCCGCCCGCTCCCATACCCGTCTCCCCCTCGTCACGCCGGTGTCCTCCATTGTCCACCCGGGCGCATGACGCGGACGTCAACGTCCGCTCCGACGGCCCCGGCGCGTCCTCCGACAGCACGGCCGCCTACCCGCGCCGGGAGCGCCGAACCGGCCCCTCCCAGCGCCGATTTGCCGTCTGCCGACTTTCCGCTAGAGTTCTTACCAGCAGCACGGCGGGGCCCACGGGCCGGACGCCAGGCAGCAAGCGGACGTGGCTCAGCTGGTAGAGCATCACCTTG
>NZ_QPFC01001092.1:0-1452 GCF_003427465.1 Nocardiopsis sp. TNDT3
GGGCGGGGACGGACAGTCCCCGCCCCGCGACCCCGCCCGCCGCGTCGCCTACGACGTGCTGCGCGCGGTGGGCCAGCGCGACGCCTACGCCAACCTGCTGCTGCCCGCCCTGCTCAGCGAACGCGGCATCAGCGGCCGCGACGCGGCCCTGGCCACCGAGCTGACCTACGGGACCCTGCGCCTCCAGGGCACCTACGACGCGATCCTGGAGGCCTGCGTGGACCGCACGCTCGCCTCCGTGGACACCGAGGCGCTGCCGCTGCTGCGCCTGGGCGCACACCAGCTGCTGTCCACCAAGATCCCGCCGCACGCCGCGGTCAGCGCCACCGTGGACCTGGCCCGCAGGGTCGTGGGCCACCACCGCGGCCGGTTCGTCAACGCCGTCCTGCGCAAGGTGTCCGCCCGCGACCTGGACGCGTGGACGGCCGTGGTCGCCCCCGACCGCGCCACCGACCCCAGCGGGTACCTGTCGGTCGTGCACAGCCACCCGCGCTGGATGGTCAAGGAGCTGGCCCGGGCGCTGGGGGAGCGGTCCGCCAACGGACTGGTCGAGACCGAGCGCCTGCTCGCCGCGCACAACGAGCGGCCCCGCGTGACCCTCGTGGCCAAGCCGGGCCGCGCCACCGTCGCCGACCTGGTGGCCGCCGGTGCCGAGGAGGCCCGCTACTCGCCGTTCGCCGCCTACCTGCCCGAGGGCGACCCGGCGGCGATCCGCGAGGTGCACCAGAACCGGGCCGCGGTGCAGGACGAGGCCAGCCAGCTGGTCGCCCTCGCCCTGACCAGGGTGGACGCCCACGGGGACGACGCGCGCTGGCTCGACATGTGCGCGGGGCCGGGCGGCAAGGCCGGCCTGCTGGCGTCCCTGGCCGGGCAGCGCGACGCCCGCCTGCTGGCCGCCGAGGTGCAGCCCGCGCGGGCCGGACTGGTGGCGGGTGCGGTGCGCCGCTCCCCGCGCGACGCGGGCCGGGTCGTGGTCGCCGACGGGACCAGGCCCGCCTGGCGGCCGGGGGCCTTCGACCGGGTGCTGGTGGACGCGCCGTGCACGGGCCTGGGCGCGCTGCGCCGACGCCCGGAGTCGCGCTGGCGGCGCACCGAGGGGTCGGCCGCCGAGCTGGCGCCGCTCCAGCACGACCTGCTGACGAGCGCGGTCGAGGCGGTGCGCCCCGGCGGTGTGGTCGCCTACGTCACCTGCTCGCCGCACCTGGACGAGACCGACGGGATCGTGCGCCGGGTGCTCTCCGAGCGCGACGACCTCACGCTGCTGCGCGCAGCCGACTACCTGGACGGGGTGCCCGACCTCGCGGCCGGGCCGGAGGGAAGGTACGTCCAGTTCTGGCCGCACGTGCACGGGACCGACGCGATGTTCCTGGCGCTGCTGCGCAGGTCCGAGCGGTCCTAGGTCCGAGCGGTGCTGGGTCCGAGCGGTGCTGGGTTCGAGCGGTGCTGGGTTCG
>NZ_QPFC01001093.1:0-1992 GCF_003427465.1 Nocardiopsis sp. TNDT3
CGCCCCGGCCCGCCCGTGACCTGTGGCGGCGCACGTCGGCGACGCGCTGGCTGCTGCCCGCCACCGCCCTCATCGGCCTGGTCATCGTCTTCCCCGCGCTCTACATGGTCTGGCTGTCCTTCCTGGCCGTGGACCGGATCGGGCAGATCCAGGGGTTCACGGGGCTGGACAACTACCGGCGGCTGCTGGGGGAGCCCGCGCTGCCCGGGGTGGTGGCCAACACGCTGGCGTGGCTGGTGGTCGTCCTCGGGGTGACGCTCCTGGTGTCCCTGGCCCTGGCCCAGTTCCTCACCAAGGAGTTCCGCGGGCGCCGTTTCGTACGGCTCTCCGTCGTCGTGCCCTGGGCGGCCTCCCTGGTGATGACCGCGACGGTCTGGCGGTTCCTGCTGGAGGGCGGCAACGGCCTGGTCAACCGCCTGCTGATGGACCTGTCGGTCCTCGACGCACCGCACGAGTGGTACAAGGACCCCGCCACGGCCTTCGCCTCGATCATGGTCGTCGGCGTCGTGACGTCGGTCCCCTTCACGACCTACGTCCTGCTGGCCGGTCTCCAGACGATCCCGACCGAGGTGCACGAGGCGGCCAGGATCGACGGCGCCGGGGCCTGGAGGCGGTGGCTGCACGTCACCCTGCCGCTGCTGCGCCCCTCACTGCTGGTGGCGTTCGTGCTGAACATGCTGCACGTGTTCAACGCGTTCACGCTCATCTGGGTGATCACCGGCTCGATCGCCGGGAACCACGCCGACACCACGGTCACGTGGATGTACAAGATCGCCTTCAAGGAGCAGCTGGACCCGGGCGAGGCCGCCGCGCTCGCGGTGCTCAACGTGGCCTTCCTGGTCGGGCTGATCGCGTTCCTGGCCTGGCTGCTGCGGCCGGGCCGCCGCGACCGGGCGGGCCGCGTCCTGGCCTCGGCGGTGCCCGGCGGCGTCCGCTCGCTCACCGGCCGGGCCGCGCGCTCGTGGTCGTCCCTGCGCGGGCGCGCGACGAGCGCGTGCGCTCCGCTCCTGCGCCCGGCGGCGGACGCGGGCGGCCGGGTGTGGCGCCGCGTCAGGAGCGCCGTCCTCCCCCTGGTCGGGGCGCTGGTCGCCCTGTTCTTCCTCGCCCCCTACGCCGCGATGTTCCTCGGCTCGCTCAAGACCGACGCGGAGCTGTTCGCCGTCCCCGCGACCTACCTGCCCCAGGACTGGGCGTGGTCGAACTACGTCGAGGTGTGGAGCCGGATCCCGCTGGCGGAGTACTTCCGGGTCAGCCTCACCGTCGCCGGGGTCTCGACCCTGGTCGTGCTCGCCGTGGCCGCGCCCGCCGCCTACGCCGTCGCCCGCTCCGACTTCCGGGGTAAGGGTGCCTTCCTCGGCCTGATCCTCATCACCCAGATGTTCCCGGCGGTGGCGCTCATCATCGGGCTGTACCGGGAGGCGCTCTTCCTCGGCGCGGTGAACTCCTACTGGTTCATCATCGCCGTCAACTCCGCCTTCAACATCGCCTTCGCGGTGTGGATCCTCAACACCCACTTCCGGGCGGTCCCGCGGGAGACCGAGGAGGCGGCCATGATGGACGGCCTCGGCCGCTTCCGGACCATGCTCGGGATCGTCGTCCCGCTGTCGGCGCCGGGGATCATCACGGTGGTCGTCTTCACCTTCATCCAGGTGTGGAACGAGTTCATCGTCGCGCTGACCCTGTTCAACGACCCCTCGCAGGGCAGGGTGCCGCTGACCGTGGGGGTCCAGCAGTTCATCGGCCTGTACGAGACGAACTACCAGTACCTCTTCGCCGCCGGGCTGATGGCCGTCGTCCCCACAGTGGTCCTCTTCGCCCTGATTGAGAAGTACCTGGTCAGCGGCCTGAGCACGGGCAGTGTTCGTTGACGTGTCCCCGCCGGGAAGCGGAAGGGAAGGGTAGTCGATGAGGAGACAGAGACCGCGGGCCACCGCCGTGGCCGCCGCGCTGTCGGCGGCCGCGCTGCTCGCCGCGGGGTGCGGTGGGGACGGG
>NZ_QPFC01001094.1:0-2727 GCF_003427465.1 Nocardiopsis sp. TNDT3
GGGCGGGGGCGGGCTGGATGCTCGCGCGGGACCTGGCGGCGATCACCCTGCTCGACGTCTACCAGGCGATCGAACCGGGACCGGTCTTCGCCCTGCATCGCGCGACACCGGACCCCGAGTGCGTCGTGGGCCACGGCATCGGACCGGCGATGACCGCCGTGTACGACGGCGTGGAGGCGGCCCTGCGCGGAGAGCTGGCCAAGACCACGCTGGAGGACGTACTGCGGGACGTCTTGAACGCCGCCTGACCCGGGACCGTCGGCTCCCCCTGGGCAAGGGGGGTCGCATCCCCCACTCAACGATGTAACCAAAATTGTTACATCAGGAGATCGGAGAGTTCCGTGTGACAGCTGGACACCAGGGCCGCTTCACACGGCTGCTGACCGAATCCGGGTTCGCGCCGGTCGATCTCGGCACGCTGCGCGAAGGCGGGGCGCTCATGCCGCTCGGCGGAGCGCTGAACGGCAAACACTTCCTGTTCCAGTGCTGAGGCCCGACCGGCACGCCTCATACGAACGAAAAGACGAAGGACAAGGACGATGACAACAGACACACAGGCCTCGCGGACCGTGGCCGAGAAGTTCGTGGAGCGCCTCGGCAGGCAGGACCCCGACGGCATCCAGGAACTCTTCGCCGAGGAGATCGACTGGCACGTCCCCGGCAGTGACACGTTCTCCTGGGCCGGGCGCCGTACCCGCCGGGAGGAGGTCGCGCCGTACTTCACCACGATGTGGCCGCACTTCGTGCACGGTAAGAGCGAGGTCGTGCTGGAGCGCGTCATCGTCGACGGTGGCGACGTCGTACTGCTGGCGGTTTGGACGCACACCGTCGCGGCCACTGGGAAGGAGTTCACCACACCGGCGGCCATACACCTGAGGGTCGAGGACAACCGGATCGTCCGCATGCACCTGTACGAGGACACGCTGACTGTCGAGAAGGCGTTCAACGCCGACTGAGCGGAGAGCACTCAGGGGCCTGATGGCCCACCGCCGCCATGGCAGTCAGGGCCCCATGACGGCGGTGGGCGGTGCCTGAGCCGGGAGTTGGCGTTGCGCATGGTCCTCCGCGTGCGCGGAGCTTGGCCCCCCGGGTCCTGGCCCGATCGAAGGCCGTGAGCGCGAGGTCCGCGTTTCCGGCCAGCGCCTCACGGCGCCCCGGCTCCAGCGGTCCCTCCACGTCACCGGACCCGAACGGGGCGCCCCTTGCCAGCGTTGAGCTCCTCGAAGGAGACGCGCTCGGCGTGGACGAGCGAGGCGAAGGAGCGGTGCCGGTCGCCCAGACCGGGGTACCAGCTCGCCCAGATGTAGGCCGCCCACTCCCCGTCCGGGGAGACATCGCCCGCGTCCAGGAACCAGAACTGGGCGTCGGTGTCGTAGGCCACACACATCAGCGGGCCGACCAGCCCCTCGTCCTCGTCCTCCAGGTCCTCCTCGTCCAGACCGATCATGTTCGCAAGGCTGTCCCACTCCAGTTCGGCGGTGGAGCTCATCCCGTAGACGAACGCCCCCATCCTCCCCCAGCCGTCGGACGCGGCGAGGAAGGAGCGGTAGCTCGGCGGCAGCCGACGGCCCAGGCGCTCCTCCACAGCCGCGATCCGCTCCTCCGGGGCGCCCTCGTTGCCGAACCAGGACGAGGTCCGCTCCTCCCCACCCACCTCCTCCCCTTCGGCCTCGGCGACGCGCAGCATGTCGGCGCTGTACTCGGTGAGGTAGGTCCGCCACTCCTCGACGGTCACCGGCAGCGCGGGCGCGTCCCCGCCCTCCGGGGCGACCGCCAGGCCCATGAACGTTTCCGGACCGCTCCGCGCCGTGTGGCGCAGCCCGTGGAAGGCCTCGTAGGCGCGGTCCTCGGCGAAGAAACGCACCCGGTTGAGCTGGGTCTGGTCCGCACCCGCGTTGCGGGTGACCTCCAGCCGCAGGTACCGCCAGGGCGTGTCCGCGCCGGGGCCGGTGACGGTGAAGTCGCGCGCCAGACGGCGGGCGGGGAAGGACTCACCGGACCGGGCGTCGAGGAGGGTCCACTCCCGCCCGTCCGAAGACCCCAGCAGGGACCAGTCCGCGGGGTCGCGGTCGGGGGAGTCGCCAGCGGAGTCCAGCACGTAGTGCCGGACGGTGACGGGTTCGGACATGGTGAAGTCCAGCCGGTCGGCGCGACGCCGTGACCGCCACTTCGTGGCGGCGAAGTCGAGCAGGTTGAGGGCCACATCGCCCACCTCGGTGTACTCGTCTCCCGCCCGCACCGAGCACACCATGCGTGTGAGGCCCTCCGCGCCGAGGCTCTGGGTCGGGTCCAGTTCGACGGCGCGCAGCAGCACCGTGCCTCCTCCGCCCTCGCGGTCGGCCCAGTCGACCCGCGCGAGCGGGGGCCCTCCGTCCTCGACGAGCAGGCGTAGCTCCCGGTCGCCGCCCTGGATCCGGAACCGGTGGCCGGGACGTTCGGGGGGTTCGTCCAGACGGGTCCCCCGCCACTCGTACTGGACTCCGTCGAGGGTGACGCGTGTACCGGTGAACGCGTCCATACGGGGGTCGAACACGGCCACGGCCTCGCCGCCCTCGCAGTCGCGCCAGCCGATCCGGGCCGGTGCGACCGGCTCCCCCGGTTCGATGAGGACGCTGAGCCGGGGGGTTCGCGTCCACTCCCGAGCGCCGACGCGTCGGCGCTCGGTGGAGAAGGCCAGAGGGGTCGTGTGTTCGGTCATCGGGTTCCCAGCGGTGAGGGGGTGGGGGC
>NZ_QPFC01001095.1:0-2071 GCF_003427465.1 Nocardiopsis sp. TNDT3
CTGGAGGCCATCGAGGAGAACGGCTTCGACGCCGCCTTCGGCGGTGCGCGACGCGACGAGGAGAAGGCCCGGGCCAAGGAACGGGTCTTCTCCTTCCGCGACGAGTTCGGCCAGTGGGACCCCAAGAACCAGCGCCCCGAACTGTGGAGCGTGTTCAACACCCGCATCGAGCGGGGCGAGCACATCCGGGTCTTCCCGATCTCCAACTGGACCGAGCTGGACGTGTGGGCCTACATCAAGCGGGAGCGGCTGGAGCTGCCCTCGATCTACTTCGCCCACGAGCGCGAGGTCTTCGAGCGCGACGGCATCCTGCTGTCGAACTCGCCCATCATCAACCGCGACGAGACCGAGGTCCCGTTCACCGAGACCGTCCGCTACCGCACCGTCGGCGACCTCACCTGCACCGGGGCGGTCAAGTCCACGGCCGTGGAGATCGACGACATCATCGCCGAGATCGCCGCGACCAGGGTGACCGAGCGGGGGCAGACGCGGGCGGACGACCGCACCAGCGAGGCCGCCATGGAGGACCGCAAGCGCGAGGGCTACTTCTAGCGCGACCGCCGGGAGGGTCCACGGCCCGCCCCGTCCGCCGGACCTCGTACTCGTGGCGAGGTTCGGGCGCCGACACCGGCCGGCACGCGGGTCAGGACCCCGCGCACCACACCGGCGACGTTCGGGCCAGCCCACTGGCACCCGCGCCGGAACCCGTTCCCCGCAGACCACACACTCCGCATTGGACCAGGCAAGCATGAGTAACGACATCCTGCGGTTCGCGACGGCGGGTTCCGTCGACGACGGCAAGAGCACCCTGATCGGCCGACTGCTGTTCGACTCCAAGTCCATCTTCGAGGACCAGCTCGACGCGGTGGAGCGCACCAGCGTCGCGCGCGGCGAGGAGCAGACCAACCTGGCGCTGCTCACCGACGGCCTGCGCGCCGAGCGCGAACAGGGCATCACCATCGACGTGGCGTACCGCTACTTCGCCACCCCCAAGCGCACCTTCATCATCGCCGACACCCCCGGGCACATCCAGTACACCCGGAACATGGTCACGGGCGCCTCCACGGCCGACCTCGCCATCATCCTGGTGGACGCGCGCAAGGGCCTGCAGGAGCAGAGCCGCCGCCACGCCTTCCTCACCACCCTGCTCCAGGTGCCCCACCTGGTGCTGGCGGTCAACAAGATGGACCTGGTGGACTACTCCCAGGAGCGCTTCGAGGAGATCCGGGCCGAGTTCGCCGACTTCGCCACCAAGCTGGACGTGTGCGACCTGACCTTCGTGCCGATCTCGGCCCTGAACGGCGACAACGTGGTGAGCCGCTCGGAGAACATGCCCTGGTACACCGGGCCCTCCCTGCTCCACCACCTGGAGAACGTGCACATCGCCTCCGACCGCAACCTCATCGACGCGCGCTTCCCCGTGCAGTACGTGATCCGGCCGCACAGGTCGGCCGACCCCGAGCTGCACGACTACCGGGGTTACGCGGGCCAGATCGCGGGCGGCGTCCTCAAGCCGGGCGACGAGGTCACCCACCTGCCGTCCGGGCTGAACACGCGGATCGCCAGGATCGTCACCGCCGACGGCGACGTCACCGAGGCCTACTCGCCGATGTCGGTCACCCTCCTGCTGGAGGACGAGATCGACATCTCCCGGGGCGACATGATCTGCCGCCCCAACAACGCCCCCGCGGTCACCCAGGACCTGGAGGCGATGGTGTGCTGGATGACGGACGCGCGCAAGCTCACGCCGCGCTCCAAACTCATCCTCAAGCACACCACCCGCACCGCGAAGGTCATGGTCAAGGACCTGCGCTACCGGCTGGACGTCAACACGCTGCACCGCGACGAGCAGGCCGACCACCTGTCGCTCAATGAGATCGGCCGGGTGCGGCTGCGCTCCACCCAGCCCCTGTTCGTGGACGAGTACGCCAAGAACCGCCAGACGGGCGGGTTCATCCTCATCGACGAGTCCACCAACACCACGGTCGCCGCGGGGATGGTCGTCAAGACCGACTGACCCCGACCGGGGCGCGCCGGGCGCCCGGAAGGTGGAAGGGGGCCGCCCTCGGGC
>NZ_QPFC01001096.1:0-4339 GCF_003427465.1 Nocardiopsis sp. TNDT3
TCCCCCCGGAGCCGATCCGCCCCCGCACCCGGTGCCCTCCGATCTCACGGGGGTCGTCCGGCTCCAGGGGGTCGAGTCTGCGCACGCCTCGCGCCTTCATGGGGACTCCCTCCTCACCGGGGACACGCCTCCCTGGGGACACAGGGGACGCGATCCTATCCGGCACGGAGGCGGCGCCGCGGGTCCGCGTGGTCGAAAACCCCTACACCGCAGGAGGTTTCGGTATAAAGATGTCGTAAAGCCCATGCGTGGTCGCGCGCCCGAACCGGGAAGGACACGATGGAGCTCACCCTCTCCGGCGGGTACAACGTCATCCTCACCTCCGACATGATCCGGTCGATCCGCCTGGCCGCGCCCCCGCCCGGCCGGCCGGACGTGTGGTGCCCCGACGTCCGCAAACCGGGGGAGAGCGCGCCCCTCATCGCCCAGGGCCTGGCCGAACGCGACGCCCACGGGGTGCTCGTCCTCACCGAGCGCGGGGTCCAGGCCCGGTCCGTGCTCATGCCCCTGGCCGGGCTGCTCGGCGAGCCCGGACGCGAGGGCAGGCCCACGCTCGACCCCTCCCTCCCCGAGGAGCGCGCCCGGAGGCTGCGCCTGGCCCTGGACGCGGTGCGCGGCAGGCGCTTCCCGCGCGGCACCGGCGGCGGCGAACGGAACAGGGCGTTCGCACGGGTGGCCTACGCGCTCTTCTGGGCCCTCGCCGTGTGCTGGATGGTCCTGGACCTGCCCCTGGGCGCCGAGATCACCCTTCTGGCGGCGTCCGCGCTCGCGGTGGCGGGCGCGGCACTGGCCCGCACGCGCCACCAGCGCGCGGAGAGGGAGCGCGACCCCGTGCGGATCGTCCAGTCCGCCGAGGGGGAGTTCGTGTCCCCCGGAGCGCTCGACGAGGAGTCCCGCGCCCTCCTGAAGCGCGCGCAGAGGGCAGTGGACGCGGTCCTGGGCTCCCCGCTGCACGAGCGGGGGCTCCTGCTGGACACCGTCCGCAACCGCGTGGTGCTGGCCGACGTGGAGTGGTCCCTCGCGCGCAGCCTCCTCCACCAGACCCGGGTCAGGGAGCGGATCTCCCGCACGCCCACGCCCGGGGAGCGCAGCCGCGAGGCCGCCGCACGCGCCGCCGCCGTCCTGGCCGCCGAGACGGCCGAGGTGACGGCGCGGATCGCCGTCCTGGAGGACTACGCGGACCGCGTGCGCGCCGCCGAACTGGACGACCAGGACCGCAGGTCGGCCCGGGAACTCGACGCGATCGCCGCCGAGGCCGCCGAGGCGGGCGCCGTGCACGAGCAGAGCGCCGAGACGCTCGACTCCCTCGTGCGGGCCCAGGAACTGGCCCTGCGGGTGGCCGCGCTGGCCGACGACCAGGACTGAACCGCTCCCGCGCGGGTTGTCCACAGGCCGAGGCCGGGTCCGCCGAACGTCGGCGGTCTCTGGCACTGTCGTAGGGGAGGAAGGGAGCCCCGCATGACCCCCGGACAGTTCATCGACGCCGCCCTGTGGTTCCCCGAGGCCGGGGAGACCGAGCCCTTCGGCCCCGGCTACCTGGTCTACAAGGTGGCCGGGCAGAAGATGTTCGCCCTGCTCATGGGGGGAGACGACGGAAACGGCCCAGCCACGGCCAACCTCAAGTGCGACCCCGGGCTGGCCCTGGAGCTGCGCGACCAGTTCCCCGCCGTCACGCCCGGGTACCACATGAACAAGAAGCACTGGAACTCCGTGCTCCTGGACGGCACGGTGCCCGAGGACGAGATCCTGGAGATGCTCAGACACTCCTACGTCCTGGTGGCGGGGAGCCTGCGCCGGGCCGACCGCGACCGCGTGCTCGCGGCGCTGGGCGACGGCGCGCCGGAGACCGGCGGACCGGCCCCGCGGGCCCCGGAGAGGGCGTGAACGAGGAGAGGACGGCCACGTGCCCGACGCGACCTTCCGACCAGCCGTCGTCCAGGGCGTCCTGGAGCGGGTCACCTACGCCAACGAGGAGAACGGCTACACCGTCGCCAAGGTCGACACGGGCCGGGGCGCGCACGACCTCCTCACCGTCGTGGGCTCCCTCATGGGAGTCCAGCCCGGCGAGGCGCTGCGCATGCGCGGCCGCTGGGGCTCCCACCCGCAGTACGGCCGCCAGTTCCACGTGGACGACTACACGACCGTCCTGCCCGCCACGGTCCAGGGCATCCGCCGCTACCTCGGCTCCGGCCTGATCAAGGGGATCGGCCCCAAGATGGCCGAGCGGATCGTCGACCACTTCGGCACCGACGCCCTGGAGGTCATCGAGGAGCATCCGGAACGGCTCATCGAGGTCCCGGGCCTGGGGCCCAAGCGCACCCGGCTCATCGCCGACGCCTGGGAGGAGCAGAAGGCCATCAAGGAGGTGATGGTCTTCCTCCAGGGCGTGGAGGTCACCACCTCCCTGGCCGTGCGCATCTACAAGAAGTACGGCGACGCCTCCATCCAGATCGTGCAGAAGGAGCCCTACCGCCTGGCCACCGACGTGTGGGGGATCGGCTTCAAGACCGCCGACACCATCGCCCGAGCGGTCGGCATCCCGCACGACAGCCCGCAGCGGGTCATGGCGGGCATCCAGTTCACCCTCTCGGAGTCCACCGGCGACGGGCACGTCTACCTGCCCGAGGAGAAGCTCATCTCGGCGGCCGTGAAGATCCTCCAGGTGGAGGCCGGGCTGGTGATCGAGTGCGTGGCCGAACTCGTGGCCACCGAGGGCGTGGTGCGCGAGACCGTGCCCGGGCCCGAGGGCGAGCCGGTGCGCGCCGTCTACCTGCTGCCCATGCACCGCGCCGAGATCGGTCTCGCCTCCGGCCTGCGCGGCCTGCTCCACGCCCCGGCCGACCGCATGCCCGCGTTCGCCGGGGTGGACTGGGACGTGGCCCTGGACTGGCTGCGCTCGCGCACGCGCGCCGACCTCGCCGAGGCCCAGAGGGAGGCCGTGCGGCTGGCCCTGTCGGAGAAGGTGTGCGTGCTCACCGGCGGGCCCGGCTGCGGCAAGTCCTTCACGGTCGCCTCCATCGTCACCCTGGCCATGGCCAAGCGCGCCACGATCGTCCTGGCCGCGCCCACCGGGCGCGCCGCCAAGCGCCTCACCGAGATGACCGGCATCGAGGCCCGCACGGTGCACCGGCTCCTCGAACTCCGCCCGGGCGGCGACGCCGCCTACGACCGGGACAACCCCCTCGACTGCGACCTGCTGGTGGTGGACGAGGCCTCCATGCTGGACGTGATCCTGGCCAACAAGCTGGTCAAGGCGGTCCCGCCCGGGGCGCACCTGCTGTTCGTCGGCGACGTGGACCAGCTGCCCTCCGTGGGCGCGGGCCAGGTGCTGCGCGACCTGCTGGACGGGGACTCGCCCGTGCCGAGCGTGCGACTGACCCACGTCTTCCGCCAGGCCCAGAACTCCGGGGTGATCACCAACGCCCACCGGATCAACGGCGGCGAGCCGCCGGAGTTCCACGGTATGTCCGACTTCTTCCTCTTCCCCTGCGAGGAGTCCGAGGACGCGGCCGAGATGACCGTGGACGTGGTCGCCCGCCGCATCCCGCGCCGGTTCGGCCTCGACCCGCGCCGGGACGTGCAGGTCCTCACCCCCATGAAGGGCGGCCCGGCCGGGGCGGCCAACCTCAACACGGCCCTCCAGGCCGCCGTGACGCCCTCCGGCGAGCACGTCCCCGAACGCCGGTTCGGCGGGCGCGTCTTCCGCGTCGGAGACAAGGTCACCCAGGTCCGCAACAACTACGACAAGGGCGAGAACGGGGTGTTCAACGGAACGCTCGGCGTGGTCACGGGGCTCGACGAGGTCGCCCAGGAGGTCCTGGTCCGCACCGACGAGGACGAGGAGATCGCCTACGACTTCGCCGAACTCGACGAGCTCGCCCACGCCTACGCCATCACCGTGCACCGCTCCCAGGGCAGCGAGTACCCCGCGGTGGTCGTGCCGGTCACCACCAGCGCCTGGATGATGCTCCAGCGCAACCTGCTCTACACGGCCGTCACGAGGGCCAAGAAGCTGGTGGTCCTGGTCGGCTCCCGCCGCGCCCTGGCCCAGGCGGTGCGCAACGCCTCCTCCGGGCGCAGGCACACGGCCCTGGCGCACCGGCTGCGGTCGGCCGGTCGGCCGCCGGAGGAGCCCCCGCCCCCGGACGCCCCCTGACCGCACGCCACGGAAAAAGAAGGTGAACGTTCGCCGACATCCCTCACGCGCCTCCGTCCGGCGACGTAGGCTCTGCCCCGACCTCCGGTTCCGGGCGCCGCGTCCCGCCCCGGTCGGACCACCAGCCACATCGGAGGCCGACGCTCTTTCCACTCCCCCCGGAGAGCGGCGGCACCCCCCGGC
>NZ_QPFC01001097.1:0-1037 GCF_003427465.1 Nocardiopsis sp. TNDT3
ACTTCGACGACTTCTTCTACCCCTACCCCAAGGACGGCGAGGAGTTCGACGACGACCGGACGTGGGAGGAGTACGGCGACGGCTTCGAGGACCGCGAGGACTGGCGGCGCGACAACGTCAACGGCTTCGTCAGCGGTGTGCACGAGCGCATCGAGGAGGCCAAGCCCTGGGTGCGCTTCGGGATCTCCCCGTTCGGCATCTGGCGCAACGCCGAGAACGACCCCGCCGGGTCCGACACCTCGGGCCTGGAGTCCTACGAGGCCCAGCACGCCGACACCCGCGCCTGGATCCGGGAGGGGATGGTCGACTACGTCGTCCCGCAGCTGTACTGGGAGCGGGGCTTCGACGCCGCCGACTACGAGGAGCTGCTGCCGTGGTGGGCCGAGCAGGTCGAGGACACGGACGTGGACCTGTACGTCGGCCAGGGCGCGTACCGGGTCGGTGACCGCAACTGGACCGACGAGGACGCGCTGAGCACCCAGCTGGACTACTCCTCCGACCACCCCGAGGTCGACGGCGACGTCTACTTCTCCTTCAAGTCCCTGACAGGCGTGGCCGAGGAGGCCTACGCCCACCTGGCCGACGAGCACTACGGCGACCCCGCCCTGCCGCCCCTGGCGGGAGGGGACCGCGGAGGCCGGTCCCTGGCGGGCGCCGTGGAGGACGTGACCGCCGAGGTCGCGGACGAGCACACCGCGGTGGAGTGGGAGCGGGTGGAGGACGCGCGCTTCTACGCCGTCTACCGCCTGGACGCGCAGGAGGCCGCGCGGGCGGACTCGGGCGACCCGGAGGAGTACTGCGGCGTGCTCTCCTCCGACAACCTCGTGGGCGTGACCGGCGGGACCTCGCTGGAGGACTCCGGCCACACCGCCGAGGACGCCGCGAAGGCCGAGGAGAACGGTGAGGAGTCCGGTTCCGCGTACGTGGTGACGGCGCTGGACGACTACAGGGTCGAGGGGCCCGTGAGCGAGGTCGCCGACCCGCGCGGCTGAGCCGAGACCATCCGCGAGGACCCGCCGCCCGGAAGGGGCGGCGGG
>NZ_QPFC01001098.1:0-6186 GCF_003427465.1 Nocardiopsis sp. TNDT3
GGGTGGCGGGGGCGCGGCACGCGCTGTTGCTGTCGGCGGACGGGCTGCTGCTGTCGTGCTCGGACGACCTGGGGCGCGAGCAGGGTGAGCGGCTGGCCGCGATCGCGTCCGGTTTCGCGAGCCTGGCCCGTGGCGCTCGGGGGCAACTGGGGGCCGCGGAGGTGCGTCAGACGGTGGTGGAGATGGACAACGTGTTCTTCTTCGTGCTGGCCGCCGGTCAGGGCGCGTCGCTGGCGCTGGTGGCCGAGTCCACGTGCGACATGGGCCAGGCGGCGTTCGAGGTGAACCGTCTGGTGCGCCAGGTGGGTCCGCACCTGTCGGCGCTGCCGCGGCGCGGGAGTGTGAGGAGGTGAGGGCGTGGACGCTGAGCCGTCCGGTGGGGCGTCGGGACGGGAGTGGTCGTTCGAGTCGAGTCTGATCCGGCCGTACTCGTTGACGGGTGGGCGCACGCGTCCTTCGCGTACGGACTTTTCGATGACCTCGCAGGTGGTCGCGGTCGCCCCGGCTCCCGCCGGGGAGGTGGACCCGGAACTGGAGCTGATCCTGTCGCTGTGCGCGCGGCCGGTGTCGGTGGCCGAGGTGGCCTCGCGGTCGGGGTTTCCGCTGGGGGTGACGCGGATCCTGCTGGCGGACCTGTTGGACCAGGGCCGTGTGGTGGTGCGCACCTCCGACTGGGAGCGGCACCGGCCCGACGCCGAGACGCTGCGCTCGGTGCTGGAGCGCATCCGTCAGCTGTGAGGGGCAAGGGTGGTGTCGAGGTGGAGTGGATGTGTCGTTGGTCGTGATGGACGCCGAGGGTGCGGGGCCGGTTCCCGACACCCTCAAGATCGTGGTCGCGGGGGGATTCGGGGCGGGTAAGACCACCCTGGTCTCGGCGGTGAGCGAGGTGGAGTCGCTGCACACCGAGGAGGTCATGACCTCCGAGAGTGTGGGCGTGGACGATCTGGACGGGGTGGAGGCCAAGGCGACCACGACGGTGGCCCTGGACTTCGGCCGGATCACGCTGGACGGGTCGACGGTGGTGTACCTGTTCGGTACGCCGGGTCAGCGGCGGTTCTCGTTCATGTGGGAGGAGTTGACCGAGGGCGCTCTGGGCGCGGTGGTGTTGGCCGACACCCGGCGGTTGGCGGACTCCTTCGACGCGATCGACTTCTTCGAGTCGCGCGGGGTGCCGTTCGTGGTGGCGGTGAACTGCTTCGACGGGCAGCGCACGCACCGGGCGGACGACGTGCGGGTGGCGCTGGACCTGGAGGAGCGGGTGCCGCTGCTGCTGTGCGACGCCCGGGACCGGGAGTCGGTCAAGGAGGTGTTGGTGGAGCTGGTGGCTCTGGTGTTGCGCCTGGAGCTGTCGGGCGCCTGAGAGGGGACGCCCCGAGGGAGGGGCGCGGTGGGGCCCGGGTCGCGTGGTGCGCCCCGGGCCCCACCTGTCGCCCAGGGCCTCGGGGGTCCGTTTCGGTGGTGGTCCCGGGCACCCGTCGGCGGCGGGGTCAGCGGGCGGCGCCGCGGCGGTCCACGGGCACGATCATCGGGGTGTCGGTCTCGGGATCGGGGATGATGCGCACGGGCAGGCCGAAGACCTCCTCGACCAGGGACGCGGTGACCACGGTGGAGGGGTCGCCCTCGGCGACGATGGCGCCCTCCTTCATCACGATCAGGTGGGTGGCGTAGCGGCAGGCGTGGTTGAGGTCGTGCAGGACCGCGACCAGGGTGTAGTCGCGTTCGGCGTGCAGCTGCGCGCACAGGTCGAGCATGTCCATCTGGTGGGCGATGTCGAGGTAGGTGGTGGGCTCGTCCAGCAGCAGCAGGGGGGTCTGCTGGGCCAGGACCATGGCCAGCCACACGCGCTGGCGCTGCCCGCCCGAGAGCTCGTCCACCGACCGCTCGGCCAGTTCGGCCACGCCGGTGGAGGCCATGGCCTCGGCCACGACCGCCTCGTCCTGCTTGGACCACTGGCGCAGGAACCCCTGGTGGGGGAAGCGGCCGCGGGCCACCAGGTCGGCCACGCCGATGCCGTCGGGGGCGATGGAGGTCTGCGGCAGCAGCCCCAGGCGGCGGGCGACCTCCTTGGCGGGGTAGGAGCTGATGGCCTTGCCGTCCAGGTGCACGTGGCCGTGCGCGGGCTTGAGGGTGCGCGACAGGGCCCGCAGCAGGGTGGACTTGCCGCAGGCGTTGGGTCCCACGATCACCGTGAAGGAGTTGTCGGGGATGGTGACGGCCAGGTCCCGGGAGATGACGCGCTGCTCGTAGGCCAGGGTGAGGTCGCGGCCGTTGAGGCGGGAGGCGGAGTGGTCGGCGATGGTCATCGTTCTTCCTCGGTTTCGGTCAGGCACGTCCGCCGCGCCATTCGGTGTAGAGCAACCAGATCAGGTAGCTGCCGCCGATGACGGCGGTGACCACGCCCACGGGCAGCTGGGTGGGGGCCAGGGCGCGCAGCGCGACCAGGTCGGCCACCGCCAGCAGGGCGGCGCCCATGAGCGCGGATCCGGCCAGGGTGGTGCCGCCGGTGCGCATCAGGCGGCGGGCCAGCTGGGGTGCGGCCAGGGCGACGAAGCCGATGGGGCCCGAGACGGCGATGGCGGCGCCGGTCAGGGCGCTGGCGGCGGCCAGGGCGGTCAGCTGGGTGGAGCGGGTGGGCACGCCCAGGCCGCGCGCGGTGTCCTCCCCCAGTTCCATGAAGCGCAGGCGCTGGCCCAGGGCGAGCAGGACCGGTCCCAGCAGGACCAGGCAGATCCACACGGCCGCGACCTCGGCCCAGCCGCGGCCGTTGAGGCTGCCGATCATCCAGATCTGGGCGCCGAGGGCGTCGGTGAGTTCGGCTCGGGTGAGCAGGTAGTCGCGGACGGCGCCGAGCATGGCGGCCATGCCGATGCCGACCAGGACCAGCCGGTAGCCCTGGACGCCGTTCTTGGTGGAGAGCAGGTACACGGCGGCGGCGGTGAGCATGCCCCCGGCGATGGCGCCCAGGGACACGCCCAGGCGTCCGGCGCCGAAGAGCAGGATGACGGCGACGGCTCCGGTGGCGGCGCCGCCGGTGAAGCCGATGATGTCGGGGCTGCCCAGGGCGTTGCGCGACAGGCTCTGGAAGACGGCTCCGGCGAGCCCTAAGGCGGCGCCCACGCCGATGGCGGTCAGGGCGCGGGGCAGGCGCACCCCTTGGACGAAGAACACGTCCAGGCGTTCGCCGTAGCCCGCGATCGCGGCGGGCACGGCGCCGAGCGGGATCTCGTAGTCGCCCACGGCCACCGAGACGATCAGGGCGGCGGCGCTGAGCGCGGTCAGGACGGCGGCGACGACGAGGGTGCGCGGGCGCACCAGCAGGGACAGGCGTTCGCCGAACAGGCGCAGGGCGAAGGAGCCGCGGGGTGTGGTGCGGGCGCGCTCGCGCGGGCGGCGGGGTGTCAGGGTGCGGCTCACAGGTGGGCCATTCTCGTGCTGCGGACCAGGGCGATGAACAGGGGGGCGCCGACGAAGGCGGTGATGATGCCGACCTCCAGTTCGGCGCCCGGCACGATGACGCGGCCCAGGGTGTCGGCGGCGGTGAGCAGGACGGCGCCCAGGACCGCGGAGTAGGGCAGCAGCCAGCGCTGGTCGGGGCCGGTGACCAGGCGTGCGGCGTGGGGGATGATGAGGCCGACGAACCAGATGGGGCCCGCGGCGGCGGTGGCGGCGCCGCACAGCAGGATGATGCCCACGGCGGTGGCGGCGCGGATGAGGGGGATGTTGGCGCCCAGGGTGGCGGCCAGGTCGTCGCCCAGGGCGACGGCGTTGAGGGAGGGGCCCAGGCACAGGGTGAGGACGATGCCCGCGACGAGGAAGGGCGCCACCTGCCAGAAGACGTCCAGGTCGCGTCCGACCAGGGAGCCGACCTGCCAGAAGCGGATGCGGTCGAAGACGAACTCGTTGAGGACGAACACGCCGTGGATGAGGCCTTGGAGGACGACGGCGACGGCGGTTCCGGCCAGGGCCAGGCGTACGGGGGTGGCGCTGGAGCGTCCGCGTGAGCCCAGGGCGTAGACGGCGACGGCGGCCAGGGCGGCGCCGGCGAAGGCGGGCCAGACGTAGCCGGTGCCGGTGGCGCCGAAGGCGATGACGGCGATGACCACGGCCGCGGCGGCGCCGGAGTTGACGCCGAGGATGCCGGGTTCGGCCAGGGGGTTGCGGGTCAGGGCCTGCATGAGGGCTCCGGCCAGGCCCAGGGCGGCGCCGACGAAGACGCCGATGACGGTGCGGGGGACGCGCAGGCTGCGGATGACGTCGTGGTCGTAGGAGCCGTCGTAGGCGGTCAGCGCGGCCCACACGTCGGCGGCGGGGATGGGTTTGCTGCCGACGGTGACGCTGAGCAGGGCGCACAGGGTGAGCAGGCCCAGGGCGGCGACCAGCCCGAGGGGGCGGATGATGCGCCTGGTGAGTGTGGGGCGCGTGAGGGTGGGGGCGCGCAGGGCCACGGCTTCCCCGTTCGTTGTGGCGTGGGTGGTGGACGCGGCTGCCCCGGGGGGTGCAGCCTGTGGGCGGCACCGGTGCACTGCGCGCCGCCTCGGACAGGTTAGCCTTACCTTCATCCCGTTCGCACGGAAGGGTGCCCGTTATGCCCGAGTTGTCGCGTCCTGTGCGTGCCCTGGCCACACTAACCGCCCTGGCGGCACTGACCCTGTCCGGCTGCGCCGCCCCGCCCTCCTCCCCCCGAACCGACGACGGGCCCACGCGCACCGTACAGGCCGCCAACGGAGAGTTGGAGATCCCCGCCGCACCCCAGCGCGTCGCCGTCCTGTGGCGCCCCACCCTGGCCGCCGCGACCCTGCTGGGACACGACGTGGCCGCCACCATGGGCACCCCCGGCGCACCCGAACAGGGACTGGCCCCCTTCCTGCCCCCGGGCGCCGACGGCGACGCCCTGACCCTGGTGACCAACTCCCCCGCCGAGGACGATGTCAACATCGAGGCGCTGGCCAACGCCGCCCCGGACCTGATCATCGGCGTCCACACCCGGTCCGGCGCCCAGGCGCAGATGCTGTCGGACCTGGAGGCCATAGCGCCCACGGTCCTGCTGGAGTGGGAGGGCACCGGATCCTGGCGCGGCCACCTGCACCAGGTCGCCGAGGTACTCGACGCCCCCGAACAGGCCGAGCGTGCCGTGGCCGAGTACGAGACGGCCCTGGAGGAAGCGCGCGAGCAGATCACCGGGGCCGGGGTGGATCCGGCCGCCACCGAGGTCTCGCTCGTGCGGCTGCAGAGCCCCAGCGAGATACGCCTGGAGACGCCCGCCTCCTTCCCCGGACAGATCGTCCGGGACCTGGGCCTGGCCCGCCCCCGGGGCCAGCACCAGGCCCAGGGCGCCACCGACTTCATCGCCCTGGGCTATGAGCACCTGGAACGCGCGGACGGCGACACGGTGTTCGTCCTGGCCGGATCGGGCTACCCCGACGCGCCCCGCACCTTCTCCGAGGGGGTGTGGTCCAACCTGCGAGCGGTGCGGGACGCACGGGTGTACCGCATGGACCACGACGTGTGGGGCGCGGCCAACCACCACGCCGCGCACCGCATCGTCCAGGACGTGACCGCGGCGCTGACCGGACAGGCCGAACCCGCGGTGTGAGGGTCAAGGTCACAGATCGGGCGAACCCGCCGGTAACCCCGGGCGCGCCCGCCATCGTGGACGTACACGCCACGCGCTGACCCCGCCCGGCGGGGCGAGGAGCCACGCCGCCCGGGCACCCCGCGCGGCACAGCACGCACCGGGCCCTCCTCGGGCCCCACCCGCCGAGGGGGCCTGATGAGGGACCGCACCGCGTCGATCGAGTCGATGGAGCAGCTCACCCGGGTCTGGCGCACCCTGGTGCTGGACCGCGACCCCCACGCCGATGTGCGCGACCTGCCCGGCCTGGCCGTGCGCTGGGCCGACTGCCGGTTCGCCTTCTGGAACTGCCTCACCCTGACCGGCGTCGACACCGACGCCGCGGACCTCGAACACGCCCTGCACCAGGCGGAACGGGTGATGCGCGCCAAGAGGCGCCCCGGTTTCCTGTGGCTCTTCGAGGACCTGCTCGACCCACGGGCGCGCGAGCACCTGCGCGAGGCGGCCCACCGGGCGGGACTGGAGCACGCCTTCGGCGGCGTCGGCATGGCCGCGGACCTTGCGCACCTGCCCGAACCCTCCCACCCCGACCTGACGTTCGTACGAGTGAGCAC
>NZ_QPFC01000119.1:0-2803 GCF_003427465.1 Nocardiopsis sp. TNDT3
GCGGGGGCGTCCTTCGGGGCGCCCCCGCCGCGTCGTCTCGGCCGACCCCGGGTGATCGCCGCCCGAGTCGGCGACGGTCACCCGGGACGCGCTCAGCCGCGCGGACGCAGCGGTCCGGGACGCCCCTCCCGGACCCGGTGGCCGCTCCCGCGCCTTCGCGTGCGGCGCCCGGAGGAGGTTTTCCGCGTGGTTGCCGCTGGCTGGGTAGGGGACCGGGGAGAATCGGTGGACCGGGTCCCACGCGGGAACCGGGAGCGTACGGCGACGGAAGGGAGCGGACGTCATGCGACGCGGCAGGTTGAAGGGCCCCCTGGGCAGCCACGAGCGTCCGGCGAGCGCCCTGGGTTTCCGCGCGGTGCTGGCCGTGTTCGGCGCCCTGGTACTACTGCTCGGCGCGATCGCCGCGTACGTGTGGACCGACCAGCTCTGGCTGGTCGTCCTGCTCGGCGCGGGCTTCGTCGCCGCGTGCGTGAACGTGTACTGGGTGTCCAGGCGCCGCAGGTACGAACACCCCTCCCCCTGACGGTCAGGCGACCGGGGTCAGCGTGACGGCCACCGGCCGGTGGTCGGAGTGCGGCACGTCCGGGTTGGCCGGATCGCTCGGCGCCAGGTCCCCGGTGTGCAGGACGTGGTCGATCTGCTGGTCGGAGCCGGTCTCCCCCGGCAGGGTGGGGAAGGGACGCGTGTTCCGGAACGCGTCGAGCAGTCCGTGCTCGGTGAGCAGGCCCCACGCGGGGTCGTCCGGTTCGATGTTGAGGTCCCCCGCCACCACGACGGGCGTTCCGCGCTCCCGCGCCCGGCGGGCGATCTCCGCGATCTCGCGCAGCTGGCGCCGGGAGGACTCCGCGCGGAAGCCGCGGTCGGCGGGCTGCACGTGGGTGGAGACCACCGTGACCCCGGTGCCGCCGTGGTCCACGGTCACCTCCAGCGCCTGGGCCCCGGTGGGACCGCTCGGCGTGAGCGGGTGCCGCCGCTCACGGGTGACCGGCAGGGAGGTGAGCACGGCGTCGCCCCACAGCGGCCCGTCGGCCGGTCCCCAGTGCGCGGCCATGCCGAGTTCGAGCGCGAGCCGGGACAGCACGTCGTTGCCTCCGTTGAGCAGCCAGCCCCGGTCCACCTCGCTGAGGACGACGACGTCGGCGTCCAGGCGGCGCAGCGCCCCGGCCTGCTCGGTGACGGAGAACCGGCCGTCCATGCCGAAGCCCATCCGCACGTTGTAGGCGGCCACGCGCAGCCCCTCGGTCCCGCTCGCGGGTGCGGGTGCGAACGTGCGGGCCGCGAACACGGGCCAGAGGGCGGTGGCCGCCAGGGTGAGCGCGGCCGTCCCCGCGGTCAGCGCGAGTGCGCGAGGGCGCGGAGGCCCACCGGCCTCCAGAACCGGGGAGGACACGGCGGGCAGCAGCAGGGCCGCGGCGAGGAAGGGCACGTACGCGTTGGGCACGTACAGGTCGTAGGCGGAGTAGAACGCGAATACCAGCACCACGAACACCAGCAGGCCCGACGCGGCGGCCAGCCCGCTGCGCGCCGCCGACGCCCGCCCGGGCCGGGCGAACACGGCCCGGCCCGCGCAGGCGGCCAGGGCGAGCTGACCGGCGACCAGCGCCGCCGCGGACGGCAGGGCCGCCGCCTCCGGGGTCACGCCGTCGGAGGACGCCCAGGCCAGCCACGCCAGCGCGGCCAGGAGCACGACGGGGGCCGCCCACCGGCTCCGGCCCGGAAGGAGCGGACGCCGGACGAGGCCCACCGACAGCACGGCGCCCGTGGCGACGGCCGCCGCGCCCAGAGGTGACCCCGCGAGGGTCTGCCCCACCGCCGGATTGGCGGTGTACAGGCCGCTGAGGAAGAACAGGGGGCCCAGGACCAGCCAGGCCCGGGGCGGCACGGGGCGGGCGGGCCCCGGGGCGGTGTCCCGGACGTTGAGCAGCAGGAGCAGGAGGAGCCCGACCTCCGCGATGACCGGCGCCCACGCCAGGGGCGTCGGCCACCACACGAGGTCGATCACGCCGAAGAGGGAGCGTACGACCGCGGTGGCCGCGATCGCGGCGACGACCCCGGTCACCACCTCGCGTCCGCACAGGCGTCCGTCGACGGCGGACGCCATCGCGGTGCACACCAGCCACACGGTCCCCGCGCCCACCGTGGCCGCGGAGACGTACAGCTGCGGGTCGCCGCCCTCGGTGGCCTGGAGCGCCAGGCGCCCCGCCGCCATCACCACGACGGCGGCGCCCGCCATGGCCGTGGGCGGGATCCGGCGGGCGAGGGGGACGAAGGGGAACGGGGCCAGGAACCAGGCGAGCGCGAACGCGCCCATCAGCGCGGGATCGGTCGTCCCGGCCTGGCCGAACACGGTGATCAGGGACGGCAGGAACACCCGGAGGGCGTCCAGGAGCAGCACGGTGCCGACGGCGGCGGCGAGCAGGTCCCGGCGCATGGCCCTCCGCTTCCTCGGTGGACACGAGGAATTCTCATGTTCCGCGCCCGCCGTGGCAAGGGGGTCAAGCGGTACCGGTTCCCGGAAGCGCCGCCGGGGGCTGGGGCACGGCCCACTCCCCCCGGCGCGCACCGGCTCGCCGACCGGTCAGACGGTGGCCAGGGGGATCCGTGCCTTCACGGCCTCGGCGATCATGCCGACGTCCACCGGGTCGGAGGTGAGGACCGTCGCCCCCGTCTCCACGGCGACCCGGACCACCATGGCGACCACGATGTCGCTCGTGCCGGAGATGCCCGGGAGCTTGCCGATCCCGCGGGCCATCGGATCGTGGAACCACGGCGGAGCGGCCGGGGCAGGGGTCCTCCCCCTACC
>NZ_QPFC01001099.1:0-1125 GCF_003427465.1 Nocardiopsis sp. TNDT3
GCCTCGCACAGCTCCCCGACCCCGCGCCCGGCCGCATGCGCCTGCTCGCCGCCGTGGAGTCGGCCGGGGGGCTGGCCGCCGCGGAGATGAGCCACGACGGCCTGCCCTGGCGGCCCGACGTCCACGACGAGATCCTCACCGGCCTCCTCGGACAGCGGCCCCCCTCCGGGCAGCGCCCGCCCGTCCTCGCCGACCTCGCCGCCCGCATCGGCGAGGCCGTGGGCCGCGAGGTCAACCCCGACTCCCCGGCGCAGGTCCTGCGGGCCATGGCGTGGATCGGCCATCCCGTCGACTCCACCCGCTCCTGGGTCCTGGAGAGGATCGACCACCCCGTCGTCCCGCTCCTGCTGCGCTACAAGGAGCTCTCCCGCCTGCACTCCGCCAACGGCTGGGCGTGGCTGGACGCCTGGGTGCGCAGGCGCCCCGGCCCGGACGGAACCACACTCGGACGCTTCCACCCCGACTACGTGGTCGGCGGCGTGGTGTCGGGCCGATGGGCCACCCGGGGCGGCGGCGCACTCCAGATCCCCCGGTCGCTGCGCGGGGCGGTCCGCGCCGACCCCGGCTGGGTCCTCGTCCGCGCCGACGCCGGACAACTCGAACCCCGCGTGCTCGCCGCCGTCTCCGGCGACGACGCCCTGGCCGCCGCGGCCGCGGAGGAGGACCTGTACGCGCGCCTGGCCGTGCACGTGGGCGGAGACCGCGACCGCGCCAAGATCGGCATGCTCTCGGCCATGTACGGCCAGACCTCCGGCGACGCCGCGCCCCTGCTGGCCACCATGCGCCGCCTCTACCCGCGGGCCCTGGAGTACGTGGACTCCGCCGCGCGCACCGGAGAGGGCGGCGGCATCGTCCGCTCCTGGCTGGGGCGCACCTCGCCCGTCCCCGAAGGGTGGGACGCCGCCGTCTCCGGGCCCGGCGGGGAGCGCCGCCGCCGGGCCCAGGGCCGGTTCACCCGCAACTTCGTCGTCCAGGCCACCGCCGCCGAGTGGGCCCTGGTCCTGCTCGCCTCGCTGCGCCAGCGCCTGCCGGACATGCCCGAGGGGGCGGGGATCGTCTTCTTCGTCCACGACGAGGTCGTGCTGCACGTGCCCGCCGACCTGGCCGGGGAGGCGGTGCGCGCGG
>NZ_QPFC01001100.1:0-2271 GCF_003427465.1 Nocardiopsis sp. TNDT3
GGCCCCCGCGCAACGCGTCGTTGCGCGGGGGCCAGCGCACTACTCCGGCCGCAGGCGAGGCCAGAACCGCGAGACGCACGTCCGCGCGTGAGAGCCCGCCCGAGCCCGACCACCACACCGATCGACCAGGAAGGAGACCAGCGTGGCCACCGGCCATCCGTACTACGACCCCACCGGCAGCAGGCACGGCGTGCCGACCTACCCGTGGGGGTGGGCCCTTGACCCCGACCTGCGCACCAAAGCCCAGCTGCGGGCCGAAGGGCTCAGCATCGCGGGGCTGGAGGTGGCCGCGCAGATCATATGGCGCTCGCGCCGCTCCGGGAACCGGTCGGGGACGCGGACCGCGGCCCTGTACCGGCGCTCGCTGGCGCGGCCGGTGCGCCCCCTGTCCCCCGGCCAGCAGCGTGCGCTGTGCCGCGCGCTGCTGGCCCGGCACACCTGCCGCGACTGCGAGCGGCTCTGGGACGTGTGCCTGCCCACCGGCAACGGAGGCAGGTGCCCGACCGGGTGCGCGACGTGGGAGCCGCCCGAGGACGAGCCCCTGGCGGTGGCCGCGTGAGGAGCCACCGCCCCAACGTGCGGCCGGTGCCGGTGCCCGACTGGGTGCTGCACCGGCCGACCTGTTCGTGCGGGTGGACCGGAGACACGGTCCGCACCCGCGCTCTCGCTGACGACCAGGTGCACGAGCACCTGACCGAACACCACCACCAGGAGGCTGAGCAGCCCGCGCTGCCCGGCCTGTGAGAAAGGAGTTCCCCGTGATCCGTGGCTGTCTCGCACAGGCCTTCGGCATCTTCATCATCGGCTCGCTCGTCCTGTGGGTCTTCAACAGCCCCGAGTCGGTCGCCGGCCTTTTCCTGAGCGTGGTCGGCCTGATCGGTGAGGGCGGCGACGCCATCGGCCGTCTGGTCACCGCGCTCACCCCGGGCATCGACAACCTGCTCTGAGCCGGAGGACCAGATGAGCACCGACACCGAGACGGGGCCGCCGCCCAGGGTGAGCGGCCCCGACGGGGAGGAATACGAGCTGCGGGTGCGCCCCAGCTCCACCTCCCCCGACGACCTCGACCAGGAGCAGAACACCAAGGAGAAGGAGGAGACGAAGTCCCCGGTGCGGGCCGGGCAGTGGGCGGCCGGAGGCCTGTCCACCGCCGCTGTCGGCGCTGCCGGGCTCTACCAGCTGGCTGGCCCCTGGGGGCTGGCCGCCGGGTGCGCGGCCACAGCCGTGGCCGGGACCGCCTACGGGATCCACCGCCTGCGCAGGGGCCGCGAGCCCCGCGAACGCGGCGGCCGGGGCGGGCGTCGGGGGTCTCGGCCCCTGGGCGAGCGCCTGGGCGGCGGTGGGCGGCGGACCGGTGTCTCCGGCGGCCTGGGCGGCCGTCTGGGCCGCATGGGCGCCGCTGGTGGTGCTGGCGCGGGCCGGGGCAGGACCGCCTCGATGGGGTCGGCGGGGCTGGGCAAGAGCGCCCGCGCTGGGTCCGGCACGGGCGCTTCCTCCACCGGCACGCGCGGCCGCGGTGGCGGCCGGGCCTCGCTGTTCAAGGGCGCCCGCTCCGGGCGCGGCGCCTCAGGTGGCCTGTCCGGCCTGGCAGGTCGCGCGGGCCGCGGCTCCAGCACGGGGACGGGCGCTCGCACGGCTGGTGGCCGCTCCGGATCGGGCGGGCGCATGGGACGCCTCAAGGGCCTGCTGGGCGGGGCCTCTGGACGCTCAGCTCGCTCCGCGCGGGGTCGGGTGCACGCCACCGCTGATGGCGGGCACACCGCCCGCACCCGCACGGGCGGGGCGGGAGGTGGCCTGGGCCGGGCCGCCCGTGCGGCCCGTGCTGCTGGCGGCCGCATCCGGGGCGCGGCTGGGCGGGTGGACGCCGCGACCGGCGGGCGCCTGTCCAGGGCGGCCAAGACCGCCCGCGAGCGCTCCCGCGCGGCCACGGGCCGGGTGGCCTCCTCCGGGCCTATCAAGCGCCTGCGCAAGGCCCTGGCCAAGGCGAAGAAGTCCCGCGCCGGGCGCATGGCGCTGGCGGTGTGGGGGGTCATGGCCATCCCGGCCGTGGCGCTGTGGCACAAGATCCGCCCGCCCAAGAAGACCACCGACGACACCACCACGAAGACGAAGGAGGAGACCGCCGAGGCCTCCGCGACCGGGGCCGAAGCGCCCGGCACGGAGGACGAGAGCAGCGTGTCTGGGGCCCACGCCCCGGGCGCCGACGAGAAGGTCCACGTCCCCGGGGGCGGCATGCCCGACCCCGAGGGCCCCGACCCCGACCTGGGGCCC
>NZ_QPFC01001101.1:0-2589 GCF_003427465.1 Nocardiopsis sp. TNDT3
CCCCACCCCCCGGAGTAGCGCAGTGCAGACAATCGACCTCGTGGTCATCGCGGTGTACCTGCTGGGATCGGCCTGGCTCGGCCTCAGGCTCTCCGGCCGACAGCGCGATATCAAGGACTACTTCATCGGCAACCGGCAGCTGCCCTGGTGGGCGGTGTGCCTGTCGGTGGTGGCCACCGAGACCAGCGCCCTGACCGTGATCAGCATCCCCGGCGTGGCCTACCTGGGCAACGTCACCTTCCTCCAGGTGGCGGTCGGCTACCTGATCGGGCGGGTGGTCGTGGCCTTCGTGCTGCTGCCCCGCTACTACCGGGGCGAGATGACCACGGCCTACGCCTACCTCGGCATCCGCTTCGGCCGGGGCATGCAGGGCACGGCCTCGGTCGCGTTCCTGTTCACGCGGCTGCTCGCGGACGGGGTGCGGCTGTTCGCGGCGGCCATCCCCGTCAAGATCATCCTGGGCTCCTACGGGGTGGACCTGTCCTACTTCGCGATCATCGCCCTGCTGGGCGCGGTCACGGTCCTGTACACCTTCGTCGGCGGCATCCGGGCCGTGGTCTGGGTGGACGTCCTCCAGATGGCGGTGTACGCGGTCGGCGGCGTCGCCGCCCTGGCGGTCATCGCGGGCAGCCTCGACGCGGACTTCCTGGCGGTGGCCGCCGACGCGGGCAAGACCCAGTTCCTCGACTTCACCTCGAACCCGGTCTCGGCCCCCTACGCGACGGTCACCGCGGTCCTGGGCGGCGCCCTGCTCTCCACCGCCTCCCACGGCGCCGACCAGATCATCGTGCAGCGGCTGCTGGGCTGCCGCAGCCTGCGCGACGCCCAGAAGGCGGTGATCGGCAGCGCCGTCGTGGTGTTCTTCCAGTTCGCCCTGTTCCTGGCCGTGGGCCTGGCGCTGTACGCCTACTACGAGGGCGCCTCGGTGGAGGAGCTGGGCCTGGCCAACTCCGACGAGCTCTTCCCGACGTTCATCGTGGAGGGGCTGCCGGCCGGCCTGTCGGGCCTGCTGCTGGCGGGGATCCTGGCCGCGGCGATGAGCACCCTGTCGTCCTCGCTGTCGGCGCTGTCCTCCTCCACCATGGCCGACCTGTACGAGCGGTTCAGCAGGCGCACGCTCACCGACGCCCAGGGCCTGCGGCTGGGCAGGCTGTTCACCCTGGGCTGGGGGCTGGTCTTCATCGGGGCGGCGGCGATGTTCACCGGCACCGACAACCCGGTCGTGGAGCTGGGCCTGTCCGTGGCCAGCCTGACCTACGGCGGCCTGCTGGGCGCGTTCTTCCTGGGGCTGTGGGTGCGCCGGGCCCGCCAGCTCGACGCGATCGTCTCCTTCGCGGTCGCGGTGGCCACCATGGTCTGGCTGTTCCTCTTCCAGCCCGACCTGGTCGGCTTCACCTGGTACACCGCCATCGGCACGACCATCGTGCTGGGCCTGGGCTACCTGCTGTCGCTGCGCCACCGCGACGCCGCGCCCCGGCCGGAGGAGATGCCGGGGGAGCCCTCCGACACCGGAACCGGGGAGGGCTCCGGCGCCGCGACCGGCCGGGCGCCCCGCGCGGAGGGCGAGCCCACCCCGGCGGACGAGGGGGAGCGGCCCTGACCCCCGGTCCGGCCCCGGCCCGCGCCGAGGCTCCGCCGCACCGGCGGACGGTGTGCCCGCCTTCGCACCCGTAGCGGGGGCCGGCCCGGAACACGCACCCGTCGGGCCCCGTCCCCCGTGGCGCGGGCGGGTCAGGAGACGCTTTCGACGATCCACGAGACCAGCGCGTCGTGGCCGTGCCCGCTGACGTGGTCGTGCAACCCGTCCTCGGCGACCGCGGCACCGCACAGCGGGCACCCCGGGGGCTCCTCGACGGGGGTCTCCTCCACGGGCGCGTCCCGATCGGCCGGATCGACGCCCTGGCCGCGCAGGTCGGCGTAGACGGTGTCGCGGGTCACGCCGTAGGCGTCGGCCAGCCTGGTGACGTTGCGGTGGCCGCGCCGCCAGCTCTGGGCCACGGACTCGGCGCGCACCCGGGCGGCGAAGCGCCGGATGTCCAGGGGGCTGCGGGGGGCGTCGTCGGGTTGTGCCATGCGCGCAGACTACGGCGGGTCACCGACACCGCCGTCCGGCGTGCCCGCCTCCGCGCACACGAGAAGGGCCGGTCCGTGGCAACCCCCCGGACCGGCCCCCGCGCACGCGACGCTCACCCCGCGTCGACGGTCTCCTCGCGCCGCGCCTCGCGCGAACGCGCACGGGCGCGGATCCGCAGGAAGGCGACCAGGGCCACGGCGGCCACGAGGACCGCGTAGATCCCGATCGTGATCGGCCCCGCGAAGAGCACCCCCACGTCGCCCTGGCCGATGGCCTGGGCCCGGCGCAGCTCCGTCTCGGCCAGCGGACCGAGGATGACCGCGATGAGCACCGGCGCCACCGGGATCTCGTAGCGCCGCATCATGAACCCGAGCAGCCCCAGAATGATCAGCAGCCACAGGTCGGTGATGGAGTAGGACGCGGCGTACACGCCCAGCGCCGCGAAACCGGTGATGCCCGCGTACAGGTAGCGCCGCGGGATCAGCAGCAGCTTGGCCCACAGCGGCGCGAAGGGC
>NZ_QPFC01001102.1:0-4540 GCF_003427465.1 Nocardiopsis sp. TNDT3
AACCGGCGCCCCCGGGGGGGCGCCGGTTCTCGTCGTGTCCGCCCGGCCGGGGACTGGCCGGCGGACGGGGCGGAGCGGCGCGGCCGGACGTGGGGCTTCCCCTCCCCAACCCGACCGCGCCGCCCTCCCGCCGGAGGGGGGTCCGACGGAGTTCGTCGAACTCCTGTTCGACACGAACCAGTTAACCCCAGGCCGCCGGACCCGTCAAGGACCCCGCCCGGCGCCGCGCGCACCCCGTCCTCGCGCGAATCCCGGGACTCGGCGGGGCCGGGGAACTACCCTTGGCCCGTGGTAGCCGATACCGAGTTGCGCGAGCTGGCCCCACCCGCCTTCACGCACGCCGTCCCCGCGCTGCTCCAGGTGTACGAGGCCGCCATGCGGCCGCCCCCGGAGCAGTTGCCCGGGCGCGCCTCCGTCATGAGGGGCCACGCCCGCAACCCGGGCTTTCGCGCGGTGGTGGCCGTGCGCGGCGGCCTCCCGGTCGGCTTCGCCTACGGCTTCCACGGGCACGGCGGCCAGTGGTGGCACGACACGGTGGCGGAGGGGCTGCGCGCGGGCCCGGGGATCCGCCAGGCGCGCCGCTGCCTGTCCGACGCGCTGGAGGTCGCCGAGGTGCACGTCCACCCGGACGCGCAGAACCGGGGCGTGGGCCGCGCCCTGCTCCACGCCCTGTGCCGGGGCAGGCCGGAGCGCACCGCGGTGCTGTCCACGCGTTCGGGACCCTCCGCGGCGCGCCACCTGTACCGCTCGTGCGGGTTCACCGAGGTGCTGGAGGACTTCCGCTTCCCCGGCAGCCCCGGTCAGCCCTTCTCGATCATGGCCGCCCGGCTCCCCCTGACGGGCTCCGGTGACCGGAGATCTCCCGGTAGATCTGCCTGGTGGCCGTGGACCGGTTCGAGGTGATGAAGTGGATGCCCGGCGCGCCCTCGGCCAGCAGCCGCTCGCACATGCGCTGGGCGTGTTCGATGCCGAAGGCCCGCACGGACTCGTCGTCGTCGCCGAAGGAGGCGAACTTCTCGGCCAGGTCGGCCGGGAAGGGAGCGCCGGAGAGCTGCTCCGAGCGCGGGATGAACGAGGTGCGCACCACCGGGAAGACCTCGGGGATGATCGGCACCTCGCAGCCCCGCGCGGCCACCCGGTCGCGCAGGCGCAGGTAGTCCTCGGGGTCGAAGAACATCTGGGTGATGGCGTAGTCGGCGCCCGCCTCGCACTTGCGCACGAAGTGGTCGGTGTCGGTCTCGACGTCGGCCGAGCGCGGGTGCTTGTAGGGGAAGGCGGCCACGCCCACGCAGAAGTCGCCGCTGTCCTTGATCAGGCGCACCAGCTCCTCGGCGTAGGTCAGCCCCTGGGGGTGGCGGACCCACTCCCCGTCCGGGTCGCCGGGCGGGTCCCCCCGCACGGCGAGCATGTTGGACACGCCCGCGTCGGCGAGGCGGCCGACGAGGTGGCGCAGCTCGGCGACGGAGTGGTCGACCAGGGTCATGTGCGCGACCGGCAGCAGTGTGGTGTCGGTCGCGATGCGCTCGGTGGTCTCCACGGTCAGCCCGCGCGTGCTGCCGCCCGCGCCGTAGGTGACCGAGACGAAGGCGGGGCCGAGGGCCTCGATCTCCCTGATCGCGCGCCACAGGCGCTCCTGCGCCTGGGGCGTGCGGGGCGGGAAGAACTCGAAGGAGAACATCGGCTCGCCCGCGTCGAGGAGTTCGCGGATATGACGCGGCCTGGGGGCCGGGCCTCGGGGCGCCACAGGGAGTGTCGGTGCAGCCAGCATGCGCACCAGCTTAGGTCAGACGCCCCCGCGGCGGAGGCCCCGTCCCATCCTGTGAGACCCGTGGCGCACGCCACTCCCGAACGCCGCTCCCGAGCGGCGCGACGTGCGGGGACGCGGCTCGGCCCAGCCCCGCCTCGGTGACCCGCGCGTCCGCGCGGGCGGTGCCGGTGACGGTGCCGTCCGTGTCGGCGGACGGCTGGAGGCGGCCCGATCGGGCGGAGCGGGACCGGACAGCGCCCGGCAGCCGATAACCTGCGGGTCATGGTGCCTTCCTCTTCCCCGTCCGCCTCCGCCGTCTTCGCGGCCCGCTCCGGTGTGGACCGCGAACTGACCTCGTTCTGCGCCGGCCACCGGGCCCAGCTGCTGGAGATCGGGGAGGAGCTGGCACCGGCCATGGACGCGCTGGAGGCGATGATCTCCGGCGGCAAGCGCCTGCGGCCGACCTTCTGCTACTGGGGCTGGCGGGGCGCGGGCGGCGCGGCCGAGGACGAGCGGGTGGTGCGGGCGGCGGCCTCCCTGGAGTTCCTCCAGGCGTGCGCGCTCGTCCACGACGACGTGATCGACAACAGCGACACCCGGCGCGGCCTGCCCGCCACGCACAAGCGGCTGGCCAAGCTGCACGCCGACCAGGGGTGGAGCGGCGACAGCGAGGGCTTCGGGCAGGGCGCGGCCATCCTCATCGGCGACCTGTGCCTGGCCTGGTCGGATGAGATGTACCAGGCCAGCGGCTTCCCGACGGAGGTGCTGGGCCGGGGGCGGCCCCCGTTCGACGCGATGCGCACCGAGGTCATGGCCGGGCAGTACCTGGACACCCTGGAACAGGTGCGGGGCACCGGCACACGCGAGGCGGCGCTGCGCGTGATGCGCTACAAGTCCGCCAAGTACACGGTGGAGCGCCCGCTGCACCTGGGCGCGGCCCTGGCGGGCCGCCACGGGGAGCTGGCCGGGGTCTACACCGACTACGGCATCCCGCTGGGGATCGCCTTCCAGCTGCGCGACGACGTGCTGGGCGTGTTCGGCGACCCGTCCACCACCGGCAAGCCCGCCGGGGACGACCTGCGCGAGGGCAAGCGGACGCTGGTCGTGGCCGAGACCCTGGCGCGCGCCGGGGCGGCCGACGCCGAGCGGTTCCGCTCGCTGCTGGGGGCGCCGGACCTGTCGGTGGCCTCGGTGGAGTGGATGTGCTCCCTGATCGAGGGCTCGGGCGCGCTGGCCGCGTGCGAGGAGATGATCGCGGAGTACGCCGACCGGGCCGTCGCGGCCCTGGAGAGCCCCGAGCTGGACGCGTCCGCCCGCGAGCCGCTGCGCCAGCTGGTCGTGGCCGCCACCTCGCGCTCCTTCTGAGGGTCCTTACCTAGGGGACTTTCCCGGGTTCGCGCCCACCGGGGCCTGTTGTGTCCGTCTGCCCGCTCCGGTTGAATCGCTAACACGACATATCGCGAAACCTGGGGGTCTCCCATGTCTGGGCACACCGTTTCCCGCGGTCCGGTCGGCGCGGGGGAGAGAGCCCTCGCACCGGACCTGGCGCGCGGGTTCATGCTGCTGTTCATCGCGCTCGCCAACACGGCCTGGTACCTGTGGGCGCTCCCGTCCAGCGGGGGCGGCGTCCACCCCGAGCCGGGCGGCGTACTGGACCGGATCGCGCAGTTCGTCATCGTCACGGCGGTGGACATGCGCAGCTATCCGATGTTCGCCTTCCTGTTCGGGTACGGCATGGTGCAGCTGGCCCGGCGCCAGGAGGCGGCGGGCTCCTCCGCGCGGGAGGTGAACGCGCTGCTGCGCCGCCGCAACCTGTGGCTGCTCGCGTTCGGTTTCGTCCACGCCCTGCTGCTGTGGATGGGCGACGTCCTGGGCGCCTACGGCCTGGCAGGGCTGCTCCTGGGCTGGCTGTTCCTGCGACGCAGGGACGCCACGCTGCTGGTGTGGTCGGGCGTGTTCACCGGGCTGGCCGCCCTGCTGGCGGCGTTCAGCCTGCTGGGTCTGGCCTCCATGCCCGCGGAGGCCTCCTACTCCTCCTCGGCCGCGTTCAGCACGGACCTGATGGCCGACAACATCGGCGACACCTCGATCCTGGGCGCCGCGCTGGCCCGCGTCCTGGACTGGCCGCTGGTCACGCTGGGCCAGGGGCTGCTGGGCATGGTCGTGCCCGCGGCGATCCTGCTCGGCTACTGGGCCGCGCGCCGCCGGATCCTGGAGGAGCCGGGCGGGCACCTGGGCCTGCTGCGCTGGACCGCGGCCCTGGGCATCGGCGTGGGCTGGCTGGGCGGGCTGCCCCTGGCCCTGACCCAGATCGGGGTCTGGGAGCTGTCCCCCGCGCAGGCGGCCATGCTCACCATGCCGCACATGGTGACCGGGCTGGCCTGCGGCCTGGGCTACGTGGCGCTGATCGCGCTGGCGGCGCACCGGATCCAGGGGCGCGGTCGCGCACCGGGCGCGGTGGTCGGCGCGCTGTCGGCGACCGGCAAGCGCTCGCTGTCGGCCTACCTGGCCCAGTCGGTGCTGTGCGCGCCCCTCCTGGCGGCCTGGGGCCTGGGACTGGGCGGCGAACTCGCCTCGTGGTCGATGGCCCTGTTCGCGGTGGGCGTGTGGCTGGTGACGGTGGCGGCGTCCTACGCCCTGGAGCGCGCGGGCAGGCGCGGACCGGCCGAGGTGCTGCTGCGCCGCCTGGCCTACCGCCGCCCGGTCGCGCGGGGCGCTCGGGAGTCGGAGGAGCCCGGCAGCGCGTCGGTTCGCACGGTCGGGCGCGGACGGGCACGGGGACCGGCGGACGGA
>NZ_QPFC01001103.1:0-3780 GCF_003427465.1 Nocardiopsis sp. TNDT3
CTCCCCCGGCGCCCCTCCCGCGGCTTCGGGCGGGGACGGCGACGGCCAGGGCCTGGTCGGGCTCGCCGAGCGGGTGTCCCTGGCCTCGGGGCGGCTGGAGCACGGCCCGGACGGTCGGGGTGGCTGGCGGCTGGCGGCATGGCTACCGTGGCCGACATGAGCGAGACGGAGCGGGAGATCGGGGTCGTGCTCGTCGATGACGACGCGCTGGTCCGGGTCGGCCTGGTGATGATGATGGGCGGCGCGCCCGACATCCGGGTGCTGGCCGAGGCCGAGGACGGGAGCGCGGTGGTCGACCTGGTGGCGCGCCACTCCCCCGACGTGGTCCTGATGGACATCCGGATGCCGACGGTGGACGGGCTGACCGCCACCGAGCGGCTGCGGGCCCTGGAGAACCCGCCGGAGGTGCTGGTGCTGACCACCTTCGACGCCGACGAGCACGTGCTGCGCGCGCTGCGGGCGGGCGCGGCCGGGTTCCTGCTCAAGGACACCCCTCCGGCGGAGATCGTGGAGTCGGTGCGCCAGGTGTCCCGGGGCATGTCGGTGCTCTCCCCGGCGGTGACGCGGCGGCTGGTCGAACGGGTGGGCGCCAACGACCGCGGCGAGCGGGCCCTGCGTGCGCGCGAGCGGCTCTCGGCGCTCAACGGCCGGGAGCTGGAGGTGGCCGTGGCGGTCGGCGAGGGCCGGTCCAACGCCGACATCGCCTCGGCCCTGTTCCTGAGCGTGCCGACGGTCAAGACGCACGTGTCGAGCATCCTCACCAAGCTCGGGCTCAACAACCGCGTCCAGGTGGCGCTGCTCGTGCACGACGCCCAGCTCCTGGACGGGAGGGGCTGACCCGCCTTCCGCCGCCTCCGCGGCCGTCCAGCGCCGCCTCACGGCCCCCTCCCGCCCCTCCGCGGCCGTCCCGAGCCATGCCCTGGCCCGTCCTGGGTAGCCGGGGGGTGAAGGGACACCGACACGGAAGGGGGCTGCGGCCGAGGTGAGTGACCGCGACGACTACGCAGAGGTGCTCGACGCCGTCATGGAGAGGGTGCGGTCGCACATCGGCGAGGGCCGGGTCGCCGACTACATCCCCGAACTGGCCAACGTGGACCCGGACGAGTTCGGGTTCGCCGTGGCCACGGTGGACGGCGACCTGTACAGCGTCGGCGACCACTCCCGCACGCGCTTCTCCATGCAGAGCATCACCAAGGTGTTCACCCTGGCGCTGGTGATGAGCAGGTCCGGGGACAGCGTGTGGAAGCGGGTCCACCGGGAGCCCTCGGGCAACTCCTTCAACTCCCTGTACCAGCTGGAGTTCGAGAGCGGTGTGCCCCGCAACCCGATGATCAACCCGGGCGCGCTCATCGTCACCGACCAGCTGCTGACCGACACCGGGGACGCCGTCGGCGCCCTGGGGGAGCTGCTGTGCGCGGAGACGGGCGACCCCGACCTGCACACGGACAACCTGGTGGCGCGCTCGGAGGACGAGCACGGCGACCGCAACCGGTCGCTGGCCTACCTCATGTCGAGCTTCGGCAACATGCGCAACCCGGTGCCGGAGGTTCTGGACCACTACTTCCGGCAGTGCGCGATCACCGTCAGCTGTGAGGAGCTGGCCCGGGTGGGGCTGCTGCTGGCGCGCCACGGCAGGCGGGCGGACGGCTCCCAGCTGCTCAGCCGCTCCGACGCGCGCCGCGTCATGGCGGTGATGCTCACCTGCGGCACCTACGACGCCGCGGGCGAGTTCGCCTACCGTGTCGGCCTGCCCTGCAAGAGCGGGGTGGGCGGCGGCATCCTCGCGATCGTGCCGGGGCGCTGCTCCGTGGCGGCGTGGGGACCCGGCCTGGACGCCAAGGGCAACTCGGTGACGGCGGCGCTGGCCCTGGAGGCCTTCACCGACATCACCAACTGCTCCGTGTTCTGAGCGCTCCGACCGCTCAGTCGTCCCGGTCGGCCGGTTCGAAGCTGCGGGACATGTGGTCCAGCAGCGCCCGGTTCTGCTCGGGGTCGTCGTTGTCGGCGACCAGGAACAGGGCGTAGCCGATGTCCTCGGTGTGGAAGCCGCGGTTGACGGCGTGCATGTCGCCGTTGCCGAAGGTGAACTCCCAGTCGGCGGCGCTGACGTAGTCCTCCGCCCAGTCGGCCTCCACGTCCTCGATGCCGATCAACTCGTAGCCGCTGAAGTTGTTGCTGCCGACGGGCTCGAACTCGCGCCAGTCGTCCCCGGCGTCGGGGTTGGGGTCGTCGGTCTGGTCCACCAGCAGGTAGCCGCCGTCGGGGTTGCGGAAGTAGACCATGTGGCCCTCGCGCTCGACGTTCCAGCCCTCGGGGACGTCCACGGAGAAGCCGCTGGGGTCCTCGTGGCGGGTGAGGGGCCCCCAGACCTCCTCCACGCCGCCCTCGTCCCGCTCTTCCTCCGACTCCTCGTCCGAGGGCTGCGCGGACTCCCGCGGCGTCTCCTCGGCAGCGGACGCGCTCTCCTCGGCGGGGGGCTCCGACGCCTCCGCGCCGGGGTCGGCGGCGGCCTCCTGGCCCGAGCCGTCGACCAGCCCGGTGTCGGCCCCGCCCGAGCGGTTCATGCTCACCATGAGGCTGGTGGTGGCGCCCGCGACGAGGAGCACGAACACAGCGGCGGCGACCAGCAGCGTCCGCCGGACGGAACCGGGGCGCCCCTCACGGCGGGGGGCGGCCGGGCCGGGGGCCAGCGGTTCGGCGCGGACGGCCGCCTCCGCGACCTCCTCCGGCTCCGGCGCGGGCACGGTGGCGACCATCGTGGGGGCGACCGTCTCGGGGGTGTCGTCCGCGTCCCGGATCTCGCGCAGCAGGGCGCGCACCTCGCCGACCGACGGCCGGTCCTCCGGGCGCTTCTCGCACAGGGCCTCCAGGACCGGGCGCAGCGGACCGGCGTTGACCGGCTCGGGCAGGTCCTGGGTGACGATGGCGGTCAGCGTCGCCATCGGGGTCGGCCGCTCGAAGGGCAGGGTGCCCTCGACCGCCTGGTAGAGGGTGACGCCCAGGGCCCACATGTCCGAGGCCGGGGTGGCCGAGTGCCCGTGCGCGACCTCCGGGGCCAGGTAGCTCGGCGAGCCGATCAGCAGCCCGGTGCTGGTCAGGTGGGTGGCGCCGTCCAGGTGGGCGATGCCGAAGTCGGTCAGGACCGCGCGGTCGTTGCCCGCGATGAGCACGTTGCCCGGCTTGATGTCGCGGTGCACGATGCCGCGGGCGTGCGCCTCGGCCAGCCCCGCCGCCATCTGCTCGCCGATCCCGGCGGCCCGCCGGACCGGCAGCGCGCCCTCGTCGCGGACGAGGTCGCCCAGGGAGGGGCCGCGGACCAGCTCCATGACGATCCACGGACGGCCGTCCTCCTCGGCCACGTCGAACACCGTGATGATGGCGGGGTGGCTGAGCTGCGCCGCGCTGCGCGCCTCGCGCAGCATGCGGGTGCGCAGCACCTCGACCTCGTGCGGGGGCAGGTTCGGCGGTGTGGTCAGCTCCTTGACGGCGACCGGCCGGTCCAGGAGGGTGTCGGTGCCCTGCCAGACCCGCCCCATGCCTCCGGAGCCGATGACCTCGTCCAGACGGTACCGGTTGACCAGGAGGCGACGGGGGTCGGCTTCGGAACTGTTCATGAAGGCGCTGTTCCTCTGTGCGGAGGGGCGGTGCGGGGAGTACGGGGCGCGGCTGAGGAGGGGCCCCTGGGCGTTAGCGAGTCTAGGATCCCCCGGCCACTGTTGGCGCTCCCCGCCACGGTGTCATGTGTCTTCCCCGGGTGCGGGGCGTTCGGGCGCACGCCCC
>NZ_QPFC01001104.1:0-2827 GCF_003427465.1 Nocardiopsis sp. TNDT3
CACCGGACGGATCCGGTGCGCGCGGCGCTCTCCGAGACGAGTCAGGCTTTCGCTCCGGGAACGGTGATCCCGGAGTCGGTCTGTCCGCTACCTACAGTAACGATCGCGCGGGGCAGCGCGTCACCGGACCCGTCCCGACGGTCGATCGGGTCGGGCAGGCGGACCGGCTTGCCGTCCGCGCGCGCGGCGCGGGCGGGGGAGCGGCCGATCCATCCGAACAGCAGGGTGTCCTCGCCCTTGAGGTAGCGGTGGCAGCGCACGCCGCCGGTGGCGCGGCCCTTGACCGGGTAGGCCTCGAAGGGCGTGACCTTGGCCGAACCGGCCTGGGTGCCCTCCAGGGCGCCGGAGGAGCCGGAGACGGTGACCACCACCGAGTCCTGCGGACTGGGCACGGCGCCGAACCACAGCACCCGCGCCCCCTCCGACAGGCGCACGCCCGCCACACCGCCCGCGGGCCGCCCCTGGGGCCGTACGGCGCTCGCGGAGAAGCGCAGCAGCTGGGCCTCGGAGGTGATGAAGGCCAGGTCCTCCTCCCCCGTGGACAGCTGGGTGACGCCCACGACGCGGTCGTCGTCCTTGAGCGCCACGACCTCGAAGTCGTCCTTGTTGGGCGGGTAGTCGGGGGAGACCCGCTTGACCACGCCGCCGCGCGTGCCCAGGGCGAAGCCGGGACCCGAGGCGTCCATGGACACCACCGACACCACCCGTTCGTCCCCGTCGAGCTGGACGAACTCGGACACGTCCAGCCCCGAGGCCAGCGGCGGGCTGTCCCCGCCCTCGTCGGGCAGCTCCGGCAGCTCCACCACCGGCACGCGGATCATCCGGCCCAGGTCGGTGACCAGGCCCACGGCGGAGCGCGAGGTGGTGGGGACGGACACGTGGACCGCGTCGTGCCGGGTGCGCAGGCCCTCGTACACGCGCGGCACCGAGGGTCCCTTGCTGCGGCCGATCGCGCCGTGCACGCCCATCAGCACGTGGCAGGGCTGGTCGGCCATCTCCAGCGGGATCACCGCGCTGCGGGCCACGCCGTCGCTCTCGCGCAGCTGCGTGCGACGCGGGGTGGCGAACTCCTTGGCGACGTCGCCCATCTCCTTGGAGACCAGGCGGCGCAGCTTCTTGTCCGACTCCAGGACCGCGGTGAGGGCGTCGACCTCCTTGTTGAGCTTGTCCCGCTCGGTCTCCAGCTCCATCCGGTCGAAGCGGGTCAGGCGCCGCAGCGGGGTCTCCAGGATGTAGCGGGCCTGGATCTCCGACAGGTCGTAGGCGCCCATGAGCGACTCGCGGGCGGCGGCGGTGTCCTCGGCCTCGCGGATCAGGGAGATGACCCGGTCGATGTCCAGCAGGGCCACGAGCAGGCCGTCCACCAGGTGCAGGCGCTCCTGGCGCTTGGCTCGGCGGAACTCGCTGCGGCGGCGCACCACGTCGAGGCGGTGGTTGACGTAGACCTCGAGGAGTTCGCGCAGTCCCAGCGTCTGGGGCTGGCCGTCCACGAGGGCCACGTTGTTGATGCCGAAGGACTCCTCCATCGGCGTGAGCCGGTACAGCTCCTCCAGGACCGCCTCGGGGTTGAAGCCGTTCTTGAGCTCGATGACCAGGCGCAGGCCCTGCGTGCGGTCGGTCAGGTCCTTCAGGTCCGAGATGCCCTGGAGCTTCTTGGACTGCACCAGCTCCTTGATCCGGCTGATGACCTTCTCCGGGCCCACGCTGTAGGGCAGCTCGGTGACCACCAGGCCGGTGCGGCGCGCGGACACCTTCTCGATGGAGACGGTGGCGCGGGTCTTGAACGTGCCCCGGCCGCTGCGGTAGGCGTCGCGGATGCCGTCCAGGCCGACGATGGTGCCGCCGGTGGGCAGGTCCGGGCCCGGGACGAACTCGGTGAGCTCCTCCAGGGTGGCCTCGGGGTGGGCGATCAGGTGGCGGGCGGCCGCGACGACCTCGCCCAGGTTGTGCGGGGCCATGTTGGTGGCCATGCCCACCGCGATGCCGGAGGCGCCGTTGACCAGCAGGTTCGGGAAGGCGGCGGGCAGGACCTCGGGCTCGGTCTCCTGGCCGTCGTAGTTGGGCCGGAAGTCGACGACGTTCTCGTCGATGGAGGCGACCAGCTGCTCGGCGGCGCGGTCCAGGCGCGCCTCGGTGTAGCGCATGGCGGCCGGCGCGTCGTCGCCGCCCAGGGAGCCGAAGTTGCCGTGGCCGTCCACCAGGGGCACGCGCATGGCGAAGGGCTGGCTCAGGCGCACGAGCGCGTCGTAGATGGCGGTGTCGCCGTGGGGGTGGAGGCGGCCCATCACGTCCCCGACGACGCGGGCGCACTTGACGTGGCCGCGGTCGTGCCGCAGCCCCATCTCGTTCATCTGGTAGAGGATGCGCCGCTGCACCGGTTTCATACCGTCGCGCGCGTCCGGTAGCGCGCGTTGGTAGATGACCGAGTAGGCGTACTCCAGGAAGCTGCCGCGCATCTCCTCGGAGACGTCGATGTCGATGATCTTCTCGGCGAGATCCTCGGGGGGACGGGAAGTAGTACGGGCCATGTCCGTAATTCTGGCCTGTGCCAGAGACTGAAACGTACAAGGACGCGTCACCGGGCGGGTGTGAGCCTCGTGACGCGGCGTCGTGTGTGCCGCTGCGACGTGGGGGTTGTGTGGGGGTGGGCGGGTCCGCGATGTTTCTGTGCTTGGGTGCCGGACGGCCGCACAACGCTCCGATCGTGCCCGGAACGCCCGAAACGGAGCCGCGGGCGCGGTCCGTTTCGGTTGGCGCGTCCCGCGGCGGGGCGGAGGGCGCCCCCGGCGCCCGCGGGGCGCCGGGGGCCGGGCGTCAGTCGGTGAAG
>NZ_QPFC01001105.1:0-2115 GCF_003427465.1 Nocardiopsis sp. TNDT3
GTCGTCGGCCGACGGAGCGGCGGCCGGGGCGGCGATTCGTACGCACCGGCGTATCCGAGTAGGCCGGGCGGTATCTGAACCGGTACCATTTCCCAGGGACGCGGCCGGGACCACGGTCGCGGCAGCCCGCCAGCGTAGCTCAATTGGCAGAGCAATCGCCTTGTAAGCGATAGGTTAGGGGTTCAAGTCCCCTCGCTGGCTCTCACATGGTCTGACCTGGGAAGACGCCCGGTCAGTCGCGTCGCCGGGGCGGCCGCTCCGCCCCGAGAGCAATCGCCTACACGCGGACCTCGGTCCGCCCGAGGACGGACGCGACGGCGCCCCCCTCGTGTCGTCACCGGCGCCGTGCGCCGGTTCGCCGCCGATCACCTGCTGACCGGCGGTCGGCCCACGGACGTCTGTGTCCGCTTCGACACCGACTCTGACAAGAGCGCTGACATGCTCCAGGGGCTGGCGTCCGCCCCCGTACGTCCGGCGGACGGGCCCGCTCCCGGCGCGCTGGCGCGCACCGCCCCCGCCGAGATTCGCGCCCCGCTATGGGCGGCCGTACCTTCCCCGAGCACCGCATCACGGCGTCGCGGAGCTGACGGGGGCCCGCCCGAGGAGGACGCTCAGCCTCCTTCGAGCTCCCTGCGCACGGTGGCGGCGATGCGGGTGAGCGCGGTCCCGAGGTGGCGGCGCTGGGCGGCGCTGAGCGGATCGAACACGAGCCGCTTCACCTGCGCGACGTGTTCCGGTGCGCTTTCGACCAGCTTCTGCCGACCGGCGCCGGTCAGGGTGGCGAGGGTGTACCGGCCGTCGCCGGGGTCGGATCGGCGCGCGACCCAGTCACGTGCCTCGAACCGGTCCATCACCTTCGACAGGCGGGGCAGGGTGCTGTCGCAGAGCCGGGCCAGGTCGCTGAGCCGCATGGTGGCCTCGTCGGCCATGGACAGTCGGGCCAGAACCCCGTACTCGAAGTTGGAGATACCCGCCTCCCGCTGTAGCTGGCGATCGAGGGCCGCTGGGAGGGCGATGACGACCGTGAGCAGCGCCTGCCACAGGTCCTGCTGGTCGTCGTCGAGCCAGGGCTGAGTGTCCATGGGCTTCATCATACTTGCCCGGGCAACTTGAATCACTTGCCCAGGCAACTCATTATGGGTTAGCTTTCACTTGCCAAGGCAAGTAAAAATACTTGCTTGGGCAAGTGAAGGAGCTGGTTCTGATGACCACCGAGAGCAGCCTGGGTCCCCCCTCGCCGACGCGCGCACCGGCCGCGGCCTACGACGACCTCCTCGCCCGGGTCCTGCCGCAGGCGCGCGGGCAGCGGGTGTGGACCCCCTCCGACGGGCCCATGCCCAGCCTCTTCGTCAGCCACGGCGCACCGTTCACCCTCGACGATCCGCAGTGGCTCGGCGACCTCTTCGACTGGGCCCAGTCGATGCCCAAACCCCGGGCCATCGTCGTCGTCTCGGCCCACTGGGAACAGGCACCGGTCGCGATATCCGGAGCCGCGGCGGGCGTCCCGCTCCACTACGACTTCAGCGGCTTCCACCCCCGCTACAAGACCCTGCCCTACGCGACCCCGGACGCCACCGACCTGGCCCGGCGGCTCACGGGCCTGCTGGGCACGACACCGGTACACGAGTTCGCCGACCGCGGCCTCGACCACGGCGCCTTCATCCCGCTCATGGCCATGTACCCCGCCGCCGACGTCCCGGTCGTGCAGCTGTCGATGCCCGGCCTGGACCCCGGCGCCCTGCTCGAACTCGGAACACGCCTGCGGCCCCTGCGCGAAGAAGGCGTCCTCGTCCTCGGCTCGGGCTTCATGACGCACAGTTTCGCCGTCTTCCGCCAGCCGGAGCTCGTCGCCGCCACCGCGGCCTTCGACGCATGGGCCGTCGACGCCCTCTCCCGGGGCGACGCCGACGCCCTCGTCGACTACCGCGTCAAGGCACCCGGCGCCGCGGTCGCCCATCCGACGGCCGACCACTTCGTCCCGCTGCTGTGCGCCGTCGGCGCCGCCGACGACCCCGGCAGTGCCGTGAGCGCCATCGACCGCATGGTGATGGGCAACTCCACCCGGTCGGTGCGCCTGACCTGAGCGCCCCGACGCGCTCCACCCTCACCCCCGTC
>NZ_QPFC01001106.1:0-1855 GCF_003427465.1 Nocardiopsis sp. TNDT3
CCTTTCCCCTCCCCGCTCACTGCCCCCGCTCTTGGGCGACCACCGCGACGTGGACGAGGGCGCCCGTCTCCTCCAGGGTCATCAGCACCTCGGGGTCGGCGCTGCTGTCGGTGACCAGGTGGGCGATCTCCTCGGGGGCGACGGTGGGCACCATGGTGTCGGCGCCGATCTTGGTGTGGTCTGCCAGGACGATGGTCTCCTCGGCGCAGGCGGCCAGGGCGCGGTCCACGCTGGCCACGGCCGGGTTGGGGGTGCTCAGGCCGCGGTCGGCGCTGACCCCGTTGCCGGAGAGGAAGGCCCGGTTGACGCGCAGCCCGGCCAGGCTCTCCTCCGCCGCCGCCCCGACCAGGGCCCGGATGGGGCCGTGCAGGGTGCCGCCGGTCACGACCACCTCGACGCCGACGGCCCCGGCCAGGACGTCGGCGACGCGCAGGGAGTTGGTGACCACGGTCAGGTCGGTGCGGGTCAGGAGCGCGCGGGCGAAGGCCTCGGCGGTGCTGCCGGGGCCGATGGTGACGGCGTCGCCGGGGCGCACGAGTCGGGCCGCGGCGGTGGCGATGGCGGCCTTCTCGGCGGCGCACTGGCCGCTCTTGCCGGAGTAGCTCTGCTCGTGGCCGATCCTGCCGGGCAGGGCGACCCCGCCCCGGCGGCGGTCCACCAGCCCCTCGGTCTCCAGGGCGCGCACGTCGCGGCGGATGGTGACCTCCGAGGCGCGGACCCTGACGGCGATGTCGCGCAGGGACATGGTGCCGTTGGCGCGCACGAGTTCGAGAATGCGCTCCCGGCGCTCGGCGGCGAACGCCGGACGGTTCTCCTCGGCCATGGACCCACTTCCGTGCTCTGCTCGGGCACGGGCCACGGTCCCGCGCGACTCCCTAGACTACGGACCCGTCGGCGGTGGTGATCCGTCCGGGCCGGACGGCGTCCTCGGGCGCCGACTGCTCCGGAACCCTCCCGGAGGCGGTCCCGGGCTCCCCGGTCTCCGCGGCGGCCTCCTCCTCGGTGGTCTGGCCCCCCTCTCTCAGGAGGGTGACCACGACGATCGCCGTGAGCGCCACCAGACCGACGAGCGCTCCCGCGCCGAGCAGTACCACGACAGACATCTGGGCCTCCCAGGGGACGGGCTGACCTGCCAATAACCGAATTCCCGGTTTGGGTTGACCTCACACCACCGAACGCGGGGGAGATCGGGACACAATGGGGGGCATGAAGCTCGATCCGGCACCCCTGTCCATCGAGGTGTGGTGGGTACGCACCTCAGCCGCCGACGACCGCCTGCTGCGCCTGTTGGACGAGGAGGAACGGTCGCGCAACGCCCGCTTCCGGCTCCAGGCCGACCGCGACCGGCACCTGCTGGGCCGGGCGGTGTCCCGGCTGCTGCTGGCCGAGCGGGCCGACTGCCCGCCCGAGAAGGTGACCTTCGCTTTGCGCTGCCGTTCCTGTGAGGAGAAGGAGCGGGCGGGCGCCAGCCGGGGCGAGGACTCCGCGCAGGGCCCGCACGGCAAGCCCCACCCCTCCGGCCCCGCCGAGGGGTGGGAGCTCTCCGTCAGCCACTCGGGTGAGTGGGTGGTGCTGGCCCTGGCCCGCGAGGTGCCCGTGGGCGTGGACGTGGAACGCGTGTCCCCGGCCCGCGACCTTGAGGGTCTGGCGGGCTACACGCTGGGCGAACCCGAGCAGCGGGCCTGGGAGCGCCTCTTCCCCGCCGACCGGGTCGGCGCCTTCTTCCGCTACTGGGCCCGCAAGGAGGCGCTGCTGAAGGCGACCGGCCTGGGCCTGTCCGGCGGGATGCGGCGTGTGCTGGTGAGCCCGGCGGACGCCGCCCCCGCCCTGCTGTCCTGGGAGGGCGGCGGGGCGC
>NZ_QPFC01000120.1:0-4967 GCF_003427465.1 Nocardiopsis sp. TNDT3
CCCGCACCCCGACCTGCCCGGCCACCCCGCCTACCACCACCGTCAGCGCGTCACAGCGGCGCTGACCAAGTTCGAGCGCGCCACCCCGCCCCGCTACCTGACCGCCTCCACGGACGTCCCCCGGGTGTGCGACTGGGCCGACCAGGTGGCCGCCGACGTGACGCAGGCACCCTCCCTCATGCTGTGGGGCGGCACCGGGACGGGCAAGACACACGCCGCGTTCGGCGCGGTGCGCAGGATCGCACTGACCGGACCCATCCGGTTCGGCTTCCTGGCGACCACGTTCCCGGACCTGTACGCCGCTCTGCGCCCTGGAGCGGCCACGGACGAGGAGCGCGAACGGCTCATGCGCCGCGTGCTCAGCGTCCCCGTCCTGCTGCTCGACGACCTCGGGACCACGAAGTCCTCGCTGTGGACGGAGGAGACGACGTACCGGATCGTCAACCACCGCTACAACCGCATGCTCCCGGTCGTCATCACGAGCAACGAGCCGCCCGCGGCTCTCCCGGGCCTGCTGGGCGACCGGATCGCGTCCCGCCTGATCGAGATGACGACGCGGGTCGAGATGACCGGCACCGACCGGCGCCTGAGCCGATGAGCACCACTGCACGAACCCACGGAAGCGGCTCCGGCCCGTACCGCCAAGCACCGCCGGAGCCGCACTCCTCCACCCGCGAAAGGCAAGGAGCACTGCCCATCATGACCGACCGCCGCAAGCCGCGCCTGAACCTGGCCAAGGTCCGCGTAATCGGACCACCCGAGGTCGTCGACCAGGTCGTGGACGCCATCACCACCGCGCGGCCCTTCGCCGACCCCTCGAAGCCCTACCCGAGCCGCCACAACCCCGGCCACGTCCGCGTCTACTTGGAGGTATCACCCGCATGAGCAGCACGTCGGAGAAGGGGCAGAGGACGCACGGAACCACCAGGGCCTCCCGGCTCTGGTCGATCGAGGAGACCGCGGACTTCCTCGGGGTGCCCGAAACGACCCTCTACCAATGGCGCCACAAGCGGACCGGGCCGCCTTCCCACCGGGTGGGCAGGCACGTCCGCTACTTCCCGGAGGCAGTCCAGGCCTGGGTGCGGTCACAGCCCTAACCATCTGCGATTCGGCGGTGTCGACGGGTCATCCCGTTGGCACCGCCCCTTTTTTGTTTCCAGCACGAGTGACAGCAAGGATTCTCATGCCCGTGGTCGACCTCTGGCACAAGATGGAGAAGCAGCCGGACGGCTCCCGCAAGAAGGTGCGGAGCAGCAAGTACGGGCGGGGCAAGCGTTGGGCCGCCCGGTACCGGGCTCTGGACGGGGAACAGAAGTCACCGGTCTTCGACACCCAGGAGAAGGCCCGCCAGCACCTGAAGCAGGTGGAAGGCGACCTCGCCCGTGGGCAGTACGTCGACCCGAAGGCCGGACAGGTTCTCCTTGAGGACTTCGCTCGGAAGTTCATCGCCAACGCCTCGATCGACGAAGCCACCCGGTACGCGATGGAACAGCGCTTCCAACGGCACATCTACCCGCTGATGGGCAGGCGGCCCATGAACACCATCCGCCCGTCGGACATCCAGAACTGGATCAGGGGACGACAACAGGAGCTGGGCGACCGGACTATCCGGACCATGTTCGAAAACCTCTCCAGCGTCTTCTCAGCGGCCGTGGACGACGACGTCCTCGCTAAGAACCCCTGCCGGGCCAAGTCGGTGAAGGCACCGTCCCCCACACAGAAGAAGATCGTGCCCTGGCCAGTGAGCCGCGTGGTCGCCGTCCGGGCCGCGCTGCCGGAGCGCTACCGGGCACTCGTGGACATGGGAGTCGGGTGCGGACTGCGCCAGGGAGAGGCGTTCGGTGTGGCCGACCGCGATCTCGACTTCGCCGAGGAGGTGCTCCGGGTGCGCCGCCAGGTCAAGATCGTGCGCAACACTCTATGCTTCGCGCCACCCAAGGGAGGCAAGGAGCGGGACGTGCCGCTCCCGAAGAGCGTGGCCGTGCCCCTGGCTGAGCACATGCAGCGCTTCCCGCCCGTGGCGGTCACCCTGCCATGGAAGAAGCCGGACGGGAAACCGGTGACGGAGCAGCTGGTCTTCACCGGGCGGGAACGCAAGGCGCTCAACAAGAACTACGTGAACCCCTACCTGTGGAAGCCCGCTCTTGCCTCCGCTGGTGTCATCGGCTGGCGGGAGCCGGGGGAGCGCTTCGAGGAGTCCAGGGAGCACGGTTTCCACGCCCTGCGCCACCTCTTCGCGTCCCTGGTCCTGTCTGGTGGGGCCAACATCCGGGACCTGGCCGACTACCTGGGGCATGCCGACCCGGGGTTTACCCTGCGGACCTACGTCCACATGATGCCGACGTCCTCCCAGAAAATGCGGGAGGCCATCGACAGCGCGTGGAACGCTGCCGATGGCCTCTGAGGCTCGCGATGTGCGCCCGACGTGCGCCCGCTGGGGGAGTCGCCCCCTAAGGTGCACGTCAGGGCGTTGCAGGCCTAGATGTCGTAGTAGAGCTCGAACTCGCGCGGGTGCGGGCGCAGGCGCAGGGAGTCGATCTCCTCGGTGCGCTTGAAGTCCACGTAGGTCTCGATGAGGTCCTTGGTGAACACGCCGCCCTCGAGCAGGAACTCGTGGTCGGCCTCCAGGGCCTCCAGGGCCTCGTCCAGCGACGCCGGGACGGTCTTGATGGCCTGGGCCTCCGCCGGGGGCAGCTCGTAGAGGTCCTTGTCCACGGGCTCCGGCGGCTCGATCTTGTTCTTGATGCCGTCGATGCCGGCCATCAGCATGGCGGAGAAGGCCAGGTACGGGTTGGCCGACGGGTCCGGCACGCGGAACTCGATGCGCTTGGCCTTGGGGTTGGAGCCGGTCAGCGGCAGGCGGATGCAGGCCGAGCGGTTGCGCTGGCTGTAGACGAGGTTGATCGGGGCCTCGTAGCCGGGCACCAGGCGGTGGAAGGAGTTCACCGTCGGGTTGGTGAAGGCCAGCAGCGCCGAGGCGTGCTTGAGCAGGCCGCCGATGTAGTAGCGGGCCGTGTCCGAGAGCTGGCCGTAGCCGGACTCGTCGAAGAACAGCGGCTCGCCGTCCTTCCACAGGCTCTGGTGGCAGTGCATGCCCGAGCCGTTGTCGCCGAAGAGCGGCTTGGGCATGAAGGTGGCAGTCTTGCCCGCCGCGTTGGCGACGTTCTTGACGATGTACTTGTACAGCTGCACCTTGTCGGCCTGCTGGAGCAGGGTGCCGAACTTGATGCCGATCTCGGCCTGGCCCGCGGTGCCGACCTCGTGGTGCTGGAGCTCGACCTCGATGCCCGACTTGATCAGCTGCTGCACCATGTCCGAGCGCAGGTCGCTGTAGTGGTCGACCGGCTCGACGGGGAAGTAGCCGCCCTTGTAGCGGGGACGGTAGCCGCGGTTGCCGCCCTCGATGGCCGAACCGGTGTTCCAGGCGCCCTCGATCGAGTCGATCTCGTAGTAGCCGGTGTTGGACCGGGTCTCGAACTTGACGTCGTCGAAGATGTAGAACTCGGCCTCGGGGCCGAAGAAGGCGGTGTCGGCCACGCCGGAGCCGCGCAGGTAGGCCTCGGCCTTGCGGGCGACGTTGCGCGGGTCGCGGCTGTAGGACTCCAGGGTCAGCGGGTCGTGGACGAAGAACGTCATGTTCAGCGTCTTGTGCTTGCGGAACGGGTCCAGCACGCCGGTGCTCAGGTCCGGCAGCAGCAGCATGTCGGACTCGTGGATGGCCTGGAAGCCGCGGATCGACGAGCCGTCGAACATCTGGCCATCGGTGAACGTCGACTCGTCGACGTTCTCGGTCGGGAGGGTAACGTGGTTCACGCCCCCGAAAAGGTCCGTGAATCGGACGTCGAGGAACTTGACGTCCTCGTCCCGGATATAGGCGAGCACCTCGTCGACGCTGCTGAACAAAACGAACCTCCGTGCAGGTGGCTGAGACGGTGGACCGGGGTCCGCCCCATCGCGGACACGTCGGATCGCGCGCCGTCTCCCGGCTTCGTCTCCGAAGCTAGGAGCGGGTGGTTTCCGCGCCATGTCTCGATTGTTTCCTGTATGTTACGGACCCGGCTGTTGTCGCAGACCACCGGGTCTGACCCGGTGATTCCGCCCTGTAGGGGCCGAAAAGGGACGCTGCGCGGCCCCGTTTGTGGCCCCCGCCACGGCCCCCGGTGTGACCTCCGCCATGATCTCCCGCGCGGGGGGTCACAGCAGCTCCGACGCCCCGGGTACGGGCCCTCCCGCCGGGTGGATACCGTGGAAACCATGAGCGACGAGAGCCGGGGCTCCGCCACTGCGGCGTCCGGGGACGACTTCCAGTACCGGGGCAACCGGCTCGGCCTGCCCGAGAGCGGACCGGGTTCGGTACCCGGCGTGATGCGCCGCCTGGTGGGGCTCCTCCTGGACTGGATGCTGTCCCTCGCGCTCGCCTGGGGGGCCTACGGCGTCGGGCTGGTCGGCGCGGACGCCGCCAGCCAGGCGGAGGCCGTCCCGATGGTCAGCAACACCGCCCTGGTCGTCTTCGCGGTCATGAACGTCCTCCTGCTCACGCTCTTCGGCACCACCGTCGGCCGCCGCCTGGTCGGCGTGGGCATCACCGCCACCGGCGAGCGCTCCTGGCCCTGGTTCGTGTCCATGACGGTGCGCACACTCCTGCTGTGCCTGGTCATCCCCGCCGTCATCTACGACCGCGACACCCGCGGGCTGCACGACCGGGCCGCCGGGACGGTCGCCACCCGCTACTGAGGCCTCACCGGGGGTCCCCGGCACCGGGGAAGCCCGGCGCGCGCGTGGGCGCGGCCCCCGCGAGCTGCTGTTAACATCCGTTCATTACTTGGCCCGGGAACGGACCGAAACCCTGAGCGCTCGACTCCCCCGCTCCCACGGGGGTGCGTTCGCGCGCGGGAGAATCGGGTCCGGCCCCCGCGCGGGGACCCGGTCCCCGCCGCGGATCCCGTTCCCACCGGTGGGCCCCGTCC
>NZ_QPFC01001107.1:0-1020 GCF_003427465.1 Nocardiopsis sp. TNDT3
CTTCTCGCGGGGCAGCGGGGCGGCCAGGGGGGACCGGGGCGCCGGTCTGGGCCTGGCCATCGTCCGCGCCATCGCCGAGGCCCATCACGGACGGGTGGACCTGCGCTCCGCGCCGGGCGTCGGTTCGACGTTCACCCTCGTCATCCCCACCGGAAAGAGGTACGTGTGAGTCGCATCCTCATCGTCGAGGACGAGGAGCGGATCGCCTCGTTCGTCCGCAAGGGCCTGGACGCCAGCGGGTTCACCACCACCGTGGTGGGCACGGGGGCGGAGGCCGTGGACTACGCGGTGACCGGCGGGTTCGACCTGATGCTGCTGGACCTGGGCCTGCCGGACACCGACGGGTTCGACGTGCTGCGGCGCGTGCGCTCGCTGGGCGTGGACATCCCCGTGGTCATCCTGACCGCGCGCGACGGCGTGCGGGACACGGTGACCGGCCTGGAGATCGGGGCCGACGACTACGTCACCAAACCGTTCCGGTTCGAGGAACTGCTGGCCCGGGTGCGGCTGCGGATGCGCAACGAGCGTCCGACCGAGCTGACGGTGCTGCGCGCGGGCGGCCTGGCCCTGGACCTGCGCACGCGGCGGGTGGCGGTGGAGGGGACGTCCGTGGACCTGACCGCGCGCGAGTTCTCCCTGCTGGAGCTGCTGATGCGGCACCCGGGCCAGGTGCTCACCAGGCAGCAGATGCTGTCGCACGTGTGGGGCTACGACTACGACCCCGGGTCGAACGTGGTGGACGTGTTCGTGCGGGCGCTGCGCCGCAAGGTGGGCGCGGAGCGGATCGTGACCGTGCGCGGGATGGGCTACCGGTTGACCGGGTGAGACGGGCGGCCCTGTGCTGACCCGGGTGGTCCGGACTGCCCTGCGCACCGGGTGACCCGCGTGCTCCGGGTGGTCCTGTGCTGACCCGCGTGGCCTGCGTGACCTGCGTGAGCCGGACGGCCCGGGCCATGCGTGACCGGCGTGACACGGAGGACCCGGACGGCCCGGGCCGTCCGGCTCACGCAGGTCACGCAG
>NZ_QPFC01001108.1:0-1355 GCF_003427465.1 Nocardiopsis sp. TNDT3
AACCATCACCACGCCACCCACGGCCACCCCCAACTCCCACCTGTGGAAAACACGGGAACGGCCCAGGACGGATCGCCCGGGGCCGGAATGCTGTCTGGAGGAAACGGAAACCGGTCAGGCGTCGATGGTGAGCTCGCCCATCCGGTCCCAGCCCTCGCCCTCCACGACCCGGCTGACGATGAGCGGGGTCTCGGTGAGCAGCGGCTTCATGGCGGCCAGCCCGTCACGGAAGTGGTCGCTGTTGACGTGCGCCTCGGCGGTGCCGTCCTTGAACGCCTCGACGAGCACGAACTCGTTCTCGCGCTCGACGCTGCGGGACCACTCGAACCACAGGTTGCCCGGCTCGGCGCGGGTGGCCGCGGTGAAGTCGGCGACCGCGTCCAGGAAACCGTCTCCTACCTCGGGCTTGACCCGGAACTTGACGACGATGAGGATCATCGCCCCTCCTCCTTGTCGGTGCTGCGGGACACGGTGTGCCGCGCCCCGTCCCCACTTTCCCAGAACCGGCGACCACGGCGACCACGGCGACCACCGGACAAACCGGGGCGCAACTAGACGAATCAATGTGCACCTGGACGGACCGGGGTGCACCGGTCCACGGACGCGGGACAGTCTCAGGGACGCAGGAGCGGCTCCTCGCCCTCCGGCCCCACGGTGCCCACGCCGCCCTCCGGCCCCGCGATGCCCACGGCGCCGCGGTAGCCGTCCCCCTCCAGCGACGACATCGTGTCGAGCGCGGCGTCGGACACGGGCAGCAGGTGGGCGTCGACCCAGGTGTCGCCCGTGGCGCCGTTGGTCCAGGGGTCCTCGACCACGAGCGCGTCCGGCACCGCCCCGTGGCAGAGCACCCAGTGCGGCACGTCGAAACCCTGCATCGCGGCCAGGGAGACCAGCAGCAGGACGCGCTCCCCCCGGCCGATCGCTTCGCGGATGTCAGCCGTGGACAGGCGGCGCGGATCCACCGGGACCCCGGCCCGCGCCGCGTCCTCCCGCGACGCGCGCTGGAGGACCGCGCGCCACTCCCTCTCGTCCCCGGCGTAGGAGTCGAGCATGACCGGCCGGTCCACGTCGAGGAACACCGTGACGGGCGACGACGGCCACGCCCGGCGCACGGCCACGCCCAGCCCGACGGGCTCGCAGGCGGGGAAGTTCGTCGCGTCGCGCCACAGCGTCAGCTCCGCCGGGCGGTCCAGGGACTCGCGGGGCACCGCCCCGGCCTGCACCTGCGCGACCAGGGCGGTGACGGCGCCGCACGTGAAGTTCGTGGACTGGCGGTAGTACGGCGGCTCCGCCTCAGCCGGACCCTCCCCCAGCCAGCGCACGTGACCGGCGGGCGGACGGTTCCCGTCCCGGCC
>NZ_QPFC01001109.1:0-3704 GCF_003427465.1 Nocardiopsis sp. TNDT3
GTCCTCCCCGTCCTCGCCGTCGCCGCCGGGGCAGCCCATCGCCCCCGCCAGAGCCGCCCGCACCCGCAGGTCCGAGGGCAGCGAGTCCCCGCCCCGGCCGCGCACCAGCATCACCATGCCCCGCACCCGCGACGCCAGCCGCCAGGCATGGCTGAGCACCTCACCGTCCTCCGCGTCCAGGAGACCGTGCGCCACGGCCGCCTCCAGCGCCTCCAGGGTGCCGGTGGTCCGCAGGTCGGAGTACTCGTGCGCGTGGCGCAGCTGGATCAGCTGGGCCACCCACTCCACGTCCGACAGCCCGCCCCGGCCCAGCTTGGTGTGCAGCGTCGGGTCGGCTCCGCGCGGCAGCCGCTCCGCCTCCATCCGCGCCTTGAGCTTGCGGATCTCCAGCACCGCCGAGGAGTCGATCCCGCCCTCCGGGTACCGGATCGGGTCGATCAGCCCCGTGAACGCCTCCCGCAGCTGCGGATCGCCCGCGACCGGCTTGGCCCGCAGCAGCGCCTGGCTCTCCCACACCTGCGACCAGCGCCCGTAGTAGGCCGCGTAGGACTCCAGCGTGCGCACCACCGGGCCGCTGCGGCCCTCCGGGCGCAGGTCGGTGTCCACCTTCAGCGGCGGCTCGGCCGCGGGCATCTCCAGCAGCCGCGCCAGCTCACGCACGACGGCCAGCGCCTGCTTGGTCGCCGCACCCGTGTCCACGCCCGGCAGGGGGTCGTGCACGTACATCACGTCCGCGTCGCTGGCGTAGGTCAGCTCACCGCCGCCGAACCGGCCCATCGCCACCACGCACACCCGCGTGAGCGGCTCGTCCCCCGACGCCGCCACCACCCGGTTCTGCGCCAGCCGCAGCGCAGCCTCTATGGTCACCGCGGCGATGTCGGTCAGCGCCGCGCCCACGTCCTGGACCGAGGCGACCTCCAGCAGGTCGGCCGCGGCCGTGCGCAGCAGCTCGCGGCGGCGCAGCGCGCGCACCGCCGACACCGACTCCTCGGCCGTGTCGTACCGGCGCCGCGCCGCCTCCGCCTCCCCGGCCAGCACCTTCGGGTCGCGGCGCACCAGGTCGCCGTCGTCGTCGAACATCGCCACCGCCTCCGGGGCGCGCAGCAGCAGCTCCGTCACGTACCGGCTCGTCCCCAGCAGCCACGCCATCCGCTCGGCCACCCGCACGTCGTCGCGCAGCAGGCGCAGGTACCACGGCGTGGTGCCCAGGGCCTCGCTCACCTGCCGGAAGCCCAGCAGGCCCGCGTCGGGGTCGGGGGCGTCGGAGAACCAGCCCAGCATCACCGGCAGCAGCGTCCGCTGGATCGCCGCCCTGCGCGAGACCCCCGAGGTCAGCGACTCCAGGTGGCGCAGCGCGCCGCCCGGATCGACGAACCCCAGCGCCTCCAGGCGGGCCCTGGCCTGCTCCGGCGACAGCCGCGCCTCCTCGCCCGGCAGCCTGGCCACCGCGTTGAGCAGCGGCCGGTAGAACAGCTTCTCGTGCAGGCGCCGCACCTCCGACGACACCCGGCGGCGCGCTTCGGTCAGCTCCCGCACCGGGTTCGCGGTCATCCCCAGCGCCCGCCCCAGACGGCGCAGCTGGTCGGGGCCCTCCTCGGCGGCCGGATCGGGCATCAGGTGCGTGCGCCGCAGCCGCTCCAGCTGCAGCAGGTGTTCCAGCCGCCGCAGGAACCGGTAGGCCTCCGCCAGCCCCGTCGCGTCGCCGCGCCCCACGTACCCGTGCTCCGACAGCGCGGCCAGCGCCTCCAGGGTGTTGCCCGACCGCAGCCGCTCGTCGGTGCGCCCGTGCACCAGCTGGAGCAGCTGCACGGAGAACTCGATGTCGCGCAGCCCGCCCGGGCCCAGCTTGAGCTCGCGCTCCGCCTCGCCCGCCGGGATGTGCGCCACCACCCGGCGGCGCATCGCCTGCACGTCCTCCACGAAGTCCTTGCGGCCCGCCGCCTCCCACACCATCGGGGAGATGAGGTCCATGTAGGCCCGGCCCAGCTCCGCGTCCCCGGCGATCGGGCGGGCCTTGAGCAGGGCCTGGAACTCCCAGGTCTTGGCCCAGCGCTCGTAGTAGGCGCGGTGCCCCGACAGCGGGCGCACCAGCGGGCCGTTCCTGCCCTCGGGGCGCAGCGCCGGATCCACCTCCCACAGGGCGCCCTCGGCGTCGGTCTCGGCGGGGATGCGCATCATCGCGGTGGCCAGCCGGGTCGCCGCGCGCATCGCCGCCTGCTCGTCCACCGGCTCCCCGGAACCCGGGCCCGCGCCCGCGTCCTCGTCCGCATCCCCGGCCACGGCCGGCTCGGCCACGAACACCACGTCCACGTCGCTGACGTAGTTGAGCTCGCGGCCGCCGCACTTGCCCATGCCGATGACCGCCAGGCGGCACAGCGCGGCGTCCTCGGGGTGCTCGGCGCGGGCCACCGCCAGCGACGCGTCCAGCAGCGACGCGGCCAGGTCGGCGAGTTCCCCGGCGACCTCGTCCACCGTGCACAGCCCGGTCAGGTCGCGCCCGGCCAGGCGCAGCACCCGCCTGCGGTAGGCCACGCGCAGGACGTGCCGCAGGTCCTCCGACGAGCCGTCGCCGACCACGGCCGGATCGGCGGTCGGCGCGGGGCTGTGGGGATCGGCGCCCACGATGTGCAACAGGCCGCGGCGCACCTCCTCCGGCCCGGGGGAGCGGGCGGCGTCGGCGCCCCGCAGCTCCCGCCAGTCGCCCGGGTGGCGCACCAGGTGGTCGGCCAGGGCGGTGCTCGTGCCCAGCACCCGGCACAGCCGGGCCCGCAGCTCCCGGTCCTCGCGCAGCGCGTCCAGGAGGTCGGCGGGGTCGGGGTCGGACTCCAGGATGCGGATCAGCCCGAGGAGCGCCTGGTCGGGGTCGGGGGCGGCCGCGAGCGAGCCGATGATCTCGGTGTCGGCCCGGGCGTCGAGCCCGGCCTCCTCCACCAGGCACAGGGCCCGGGTGCTGTCGCTGAAACCGCGCCTGGCGAGCGCGCCTGCCGTCATGTTCGTCGTTCCGTCCCTCACCACGTGTCAACGGTAACGGTCCGGCCGGTGAGCGGGCCCGGTGCCCCGAACCGGTTCGGCCCCCGGCGCCCGGGGCGAACCGTCCCGCGCACCCGGAGCCGGGTCGGGGCCGGTACCCGAACGGATACCGGCCCCGATGGGGGGAGTGCGCGGCGCGCCCTCCCGGAGCTGCCGTCTACGCCTTAGATGTCGTAGAACTGATACCCGCATGGACGGTAGCAGCGCAGACCCCGGAAGTCCCCTGATGGAGGGGGATTTCATCTGCTGGTAACACGCGACATCTCTCATCGTTTTTGGCTCCGGTGTGCGCCGGATGTGCGCCCGCAGCCCGGCAGTCTCGACGTGCGTTGAGCCAGCCTGAGGAGCTAGCCAGTGGGGGCTGGCTCCTGCTGTGCTCTTCACCTTCTTAGAGAGTAAGGAAACGCAGCCTCCGCAGCCTCCGCGTGCGCCTTGAAAGTGCCCCTGATCTGCGGCGATGGCGCGGAGGCTAAGCGTAGGGGCCAGCCTCCGCCAGCCTCCGCAGGCTCCGGGGTAGCCTCCGCACCTACCTCCCCCCACTGGCTAGCTCTGCACGTCAGGGCCATCTGGCGGGGTGGCGTGCAAGTGAGGTATGAAGGCACCAGAAGCTCAGACCTAGGATCGCGGGTGAAATGTCCGTTTCTCAAGAAGTTGGAAAAACGGCTGCTTGCCGC
>NZ_QPFC01000013.1:0-3618 GCF_003427465.1 Nocardiopsis sp. TNDT3
CCCGCCCAGCGTCCTTCGGTACTCGGCCCACCGGTCCAAGGTCGACCACCTCCCGTAACCACGGTCGGTGATCTCCGTTCACGGCGCCAGAGCCGGTTCTCTCCTGTGGAAAACCCCGGCGGCGTCCGGAGGAGGGAGGCCGGACCCGGGGGCCGGGCCCCCGGGGTCTCCCCGGCCGCCCGGTGGCCGGATCAGCTCTGCCCGCTCCCCTCTGCGGGCGGCATCTCCAGGTCGGCCTTGGTGATCTCCTCGACGTTGACGTCCTTGAACGTCACCACGCGGACGTTGCGGACGAACCTGGCCGGACGGTACATGTCCCAGACCCAGGCGTCCTCCATCACGACCTCGAAGTACATCTCCCCGTTCTCGGTCGAACGCGGCTGGAGGTCGACGTGGTTGGTGAGGTAGAACCGCCGTTCGGTCTCCACCACGTAGCTGAACAGACCGACGACGTCGCGGTACTCGCGATAGAGCTGGAGCTCCATCTCGGCCTCGTACTTCTCCAGGTCCTCAGAACTCATCCACGCGCTCGCTTTCGTCGCACTCTCCGGTCGTGGTGTGCCGGTCCCCTCCCATCCGGACACCGCCGACGGCCGGGATGTTCCCGGTCGACGGCGGCCCCGCGCGTCGGGGGACGCCGATACCGTCCAGCCTCCATCATGCGTCACGGAAGGGCCCCGTGTACTCCGCCGTGCGGATTTTCTCGTCGGACCGCCCGCGCGGTACGTCACTCGTCCGCGGCGTTGAGCTCCTCGAAGGACTCGGGGATGCTGAGCGGACCGATCTGCCCGGCCGGCCAGATGATCACGAAGGCCCGTCCCACGACGTGGTCGATCGGGACCGCGCCGCCGCCGGGGTTGTTCTGGTTGAGCCGCGAGTCGGAGGAGATCGCCCGGTGGTCCCCCATCAGCCACAGGTGTCCCTCGGGCACCTCGATCGGGCCGAACTCGGTGTGCGTGGCCACGCTGCCCGGGTACAGGTAGGCCTCTTCTTCGAGGGGGACCCCGTTGACCAGGACGCGGTTCTGCTCGTCGCAGCACTCCACGGTGTCACCGGGCAGGCCGATGACCCGCTTGATGTACTCCTTGCCCGTGGGCGCCGCGCCCAGCTGCTGCTGCACCCACGTGAACGCGGCCGAGACCGGGTTGGTGGGCTCGGGGACCGACACGGTGTTCGGATCGTCCCAGGACCCGTTGCCGTCGAAGACGACCACCTCGCCGCGCTCGATGTCGCGGAGCTCGTAGACGACCTTGTTGACGAGCACCCGGTCCCCGACGAGGAGGGTGTTCTCCATCGAGGTGGAGGGAATGTAGAAGGCCTGCACCAGCCAGGTCCTGATCACGAACGCCAGGACCACGGCGATCACGATCAGGACGGGGAGTTCCTTCCAGAACGACCCCTTCTTCTCGGTGCTCTGGGACTTGCTCATCTCGTCGTCCGCCCCCTCATCCGGCTCCTCGCCGTCGGTACCGGAGACAGCACTGGCTCCCGAGCTCTCATGAGCTCGGGAGCCAGTGGCGGAGTCGTGCTCCTCCGGACCGGGCTGGGCGGATTCCTCGTCCTGGACCCCGTCCGAGCCGAGGTCCTTCTCGTCTTTGCTCATCGAGCCGAAGCCTATCCTGCCTCCCTGGCGGGAGCGGAGAGATTCGACACGGAAAAACGCCGGGAGGAGGCCCCGGGCCACCCGGTCGCGGACTAGCGGCGCTCGCGGATGCGGGCGGCCTTGCCGCGCAGGTCGCGCAGGTAGTACAGCTTGGCGCGACGCACGCGGCCGCGGGCGGCGACCTCGTACTTCTCGATGGCCGGGGTGTGGATCGGGAAGGTACGCTCCACGCCCACGCCGTAGCTCACCTTGCGGATGGTGAAGGTCTCGCGGTTGCCCGAGCCCTGGCGGCGGATGACGACGCCCTTGAAGACCTGGACACGGGTACGGTTGCCCTCGGTCACACGGACGTGGACGTTGAGGGTGTCACCCGGACGGAACTCCGGGACGTCGGAACGAAGCTGGGCCTTCTCCAGCTCCTGAATGGCGGTGTGCATCTCGCGAATCCTCATCGATAGCGCTCCGCGTCCTGCTCCCCGGCAGGGGAGGGGGTACGCGGGCGAGGGCCCGAATGGGTCTGTACTGTCGAACCGCCCGGGTGACCGTCACAGAGGCCGACGTCGTACCGCCGGCATGCGGATGCCGCCGGTCACCGAGGGGGAACCCACCCAGTCTGCCACATCTCAGGTGGCGTCTCGAACGGCCTCCTCGGCCAGGACCTCCCGGTCGCGCCGGTCCAGCGCCTCCTCGGGCAGGGCCTCCACCAGGTCGGGGCGGTTGCGCGCGGTCTTGCGCAGAGCCTGGTCGCGGCGCCAGCGGTCCACGGCGCCGTGGTTGCCCGACAGCAGCACCGGCGGCACCTCCCGGCCGCGCCAGGTGGCGGGTTTGGTGTAGACCGCCCCCTCCACGAGGTTCTCCATGCCGCCGGAGGCGAAGGAGTCCTGCACCGCGGACTCGGTGTTGCCGAGGACGCCCGGCAGCAGCCGGGTGATCGCCTCGACCATCACCAGCGTCGCGGACTCGCCGCCGTTGAGCACGTAGTCGCCGATGCTGACCTCCTCGACGGGCATCCGCTCCGCGGCGTCCGCCGCGACCCGCGAGTCGATGCCCTCGTAGCGGCCGCAGCCGAAGACCAGCCGCTCCTCCTTGGCCAGGCGCTCGGCGTCGGCCTGCCGGAAGGGGCGTCCGCTGGGAGTGGGCAGGATCAGCCGCGCGGGGCCCTCGCCCACGACCTCGTCCAGCGCCTCGCCCCACGGCTCGGGTTTCATCACCATGCCGGGGCCGCCGCCGTAGGGGGTGTCGTCCACGGTGTTGTGGCGGTCGTGGGTCCAGGAGCGCAGATCGTGCACGCGCACGTCGAGCAGCCCGGACACGCGGGCCCTGCCGATCAGGGACAGGTCCAGGGGGCCGAAGTACTCGGGGAAGATGCTGATGATGTCGATGCGCACGGCGCGCCCCTTCAGTCGGCGAGGTCGAGCAGGCCGGGCGGCGGGTCGATGACGATCCGGCCGCCGGCCACGTCCACCTCGGGGACCAGGGCCGCCACGAAGGGCACGTACACCTCCGCGCCGTCCGGGGTGGTCACCACCAGGAGGTCCTGCGCGTGGTGGAGCACGTCCGCGACCGTACCGACCGGGTCCGCGCCGGTGGTCACCGCGGCCAGGCCGATGAGTTCGTGGTCGTGGAACTCGTCCGGGTCCTCCAGCGGCGGGATGTCCTCGGAGTCCACGAGCAGGGCGGTGCCGCGCAGCCCCTCCGCGGCGTCGCGGTCGGCCACGCCCTCGAAGCGCACGAGCAGGCGGCCGCTGTGGCGGCGCGTGGAGACGACGGTGAGCGGACCGGCCTCGGCCGGGTCGGTGGCCAGCACGGAACCGTCGGCGAACCGGGCCGCGGGGTCGTCCGTGCGCACGTCCACCGCGACGTCGCCGCGGACGCCGTGCGCGCGGCCGATCCGGCCGACAACGAGTCGCATGGGGATTCTTCCTTCCGCCCCTCGGGGGGTGAGAAAACTGTGCCCGGGACCGGGCGCGTGCGGTGGGCACGGGCCCCGGGGTCCCGGGCACGGCTGCGGGGGG
>NZ_QPFC01001110.1:0-1239 GCF_003427465.1 Nocardiopsis sp. TNDT3
GGGGCGCGTCCGCGTGTACGGGGACCGGTCCCCGCGCGGCCGGGTGGGGCGTACTGGCACCGGAGGCGTCCCGCATACGGCAGGCTTACGTCATGGAGACACCGACCAGCGCCCGCCGGTTGGACCGGCTGCCCAAAGCACACCTGCACCTGCACTTCACCGGATCGATGCGCCATCCCACCCTGGTGGAGCTGGCCGCCGAGCACGGCATCCACCTCCCCCAGGCCCTGGTCGAGGAGTGGCCGCCCAGGCTCCGCGCCACGGACGAGCGCGGCTGGTTCCGCTTCCAGCGCCTGTACGACATCGCCCGGTCGGTGCTGCGCAGACCCGAGGACGTGTACCGGCTGCTGCGCGAGGCGGCCGAGGACGAGCGCGCGGCCGGGTCCGGCTGGCTGGAGATCCAGGTGGACCCGAGCGGTTACGCGTCGCTCTTCGACGGGCTCACCGCCACCCTGGAGCTGTTCCTGGACGCGGCCCGCGCCGCCGAGCGCGAGACCGGCGTGCACGTCGGCCTGATGGTGGCGGCCAACCGCACCAGGCACCCGCTGGACGCCAAGGTGCTGGCCCGCCTGGCCCGCCAGTACGCGGGCAGGGGCGTGGTGTCGTTCGGCCTGAACAACGACGAGCGGCGTGGCCGCGCCCTGGAGTTCGAGGGGGCGTTCCGGATCGCGCGGCGGGCCGGGCTGCTCTCCGCTCCGCACGGCGGCGAGCTCCAGGGACCCCGCAGCGTGCGCGAGTGCCTGGACGTGCTGGACGCCGACCGGATCGGGCACGGTGTGCGGGCCGTGGAGGACCCGCGGCTGGTGGAGCGGATCGCCGAACGCGGGGTGACCCTGGAGGTCTGCCCGACCTCCAACGTGGGCCTGGGGGTGTACGACGACCTGGGGCAGCTGCCGCTGCGCACGCTCTTCGACGCCGGGGTTCCGGTCGCTCTGGGCACCGACGACCCGCTGCTGTTCGGACCGCGCCTGGTGGAGCAGTACCGGATCGCCCGCGAGGTGCTCGGGTTCTCCGACCCGGAGCTGGCCGAGCTGGCGCGGATGTCGGTCCGCGGCTCGGGCGCGCCGGAGTCGCTGCGCAAGGAGCTGCTGGCCGGGGTGGACGCGTGGCTGGCCGCCGACCCGGAGCCCGTCGGGGACTGAGCCGCCCCGGCTCCGGCCGTCCGGGGCGCGGTCCCGGCCCCGCCGGAGCCGCCAGCCCCATCCGGCTCAGGGCTCAGGGCTCAGGGCTCAGGGCTCA
>NZ_QPFC01001111.1:0-2509 GCF_003427465.1 Nocardiopsis sp. TNDT3
GACCGGGGCCCTGCGCGCCTGCGGGCGCGGGGCCACCGCCGCCCACGCGCTCGCCCGCGCGCACCGGCCCGACCGCCGCCACCGCGCCGAACTCCACCTGACCCTGGCCGTCGCCGAGCAGCCCGATCCCACCGCCCCGCCGCCGCGCGACCCCAGGCCCGGCCTGCTCATGGTCGGCGACGCCCCCGCCCCCGAACGCCTGGGCGAGGCGGACCGGGCACACCGCCACCGCCCCGCCGTCACCGACCCGGACAAGGCCGCCGTCCACCCCGCCCCGGTCCTGGGCGACACCGCGCTGTTCGCCCTGTTCAAGAGGATCGGCGGCCGACTGGTCCGGGACGCGGCCGAACACCTGGGCGCCGGGCCGGACCGGTGGCGCGACTGGCACGACCACTGGTGGGGCGCCGACACCGACCGGCGCGGCCTCCCGCGCCCCGCCCGGATCCGGCTGCGCACCGTCCCCGTGCTCACCGGCGGAGCACCCCTGACCGCCACCCGGCTGACCGTGGACTCCCTCTTCGGCGACGCCGTGGACGGCCGCCTGTTCACCACCGACCTGCACTGCGGCGGCGGCGCCGAGGCGGTCCTGGACGTGCGCGAACCCGACGACGCCGTCCGCGGTCTGCTCGCCCTCCTCGTGCGGGAGCTGGCCACGGTACCCTTCGACACCCTCGGCGCGGGCGCCGGAACCGGGAACGGGCGCCTGACCGCCACCCGCGCCCTCCTGACCACCCACCCCCCGGGCGGAGGGCCACCGGACACGGTGGACCTGCTCACCGCCCTGTTCGCACCCGACAGCGCCGACGCGGCCACCGCCCGCGGCTGGCTGGCCGCCCTGCACGCCGCGCTCGCCCCCGCGCCCACCACGGAGGAGCCCAGGTGAACCACGAGCCCCCGCGCCCGCACGGCCTGGCCGTGCGCCGCCTGACCGCCGCGCAGGTCGACGGAGTCCTCGACGACGTCTTCGTCCACGGTGTCCGCTGCCGCCTGCTCGACACCGGGGTCCCTGGCGTGCCCGGCGCACCGGACCGGCCGCAGTGGCTGCTCGCCGAACTCGGCGACGGCCGCGTCACCGGCGCCTGCCCGGGGCCGCGGTGGCGCCGCTCGGACCAGCCGCCCACCGCCCACCTGTCGGCCGCGCCCCCGGGGCCGGCCGACCGCTGGCGGGTCCTGGAGGTCCTGGTGTTCGGTCCGCACGCGCAGATCCGGCTCGGAGAGGGAGCCGAGGCCGGGTGGATCAGCGCGGACGCCCCCGGCGACCTCCCCGAGGAGTTGCGCCCGCGGGAGCGCTCCCTCCTCCTCCAGGGCTGGAACGGCCCCTCCTCCAGCCGCACCCTGGACGGAGAGGTGCCCCTGTCGGTGACGCGGGAGCCCTCCGGCGCACAGGCGGTGCTCCCGGTGGCGTGGACCGACTTCTCCGGCCGCCTCCGGCCCGTGCCCGGCGCCGGAACCGCCCTGGAGAGCACGGGCACCTGGCTGACGGTGCGCGAGTACTGGGCGCAGGACCCCGCCACCGGCGCGGTGGGCGTGGCCTTCCACCGGCTCACCGGGATGCGCCCGGGGGTCAAGCCGACCGGGCCGGAGTTCGACGTGGGCACCGGCGACGAGATCCGGCGGGCGGAGCAGCCGTGGTGAGCCCCGGAGAGTGCGGCGGCGGCCCGCGCCCGCGGGCGGAACGGTTCCACGCCACCGCGCCCTACGGTCTGGTCCGGATCGCCGACACCCCCATGCCCGCCGCCGACCTGCACGGCGACCACCCCACCGGCGACCTGCTGCGCAGCCACGACCGCACCGTGGCGGGCACCCACTCCGGGTGGATCGACCTGACCCTGACCACCCTCACCCCCACCTTCGTCGGCCAGACCCTCGAACGCGGGCGCGTGAACGCCTCCACCCGCTTCCCGCACGGCGACCGCCACCTGCCCGCCGTCCCCGGCTCGACCCTGCGCGGCCTGGTCCGCAACACCGTGCGCATGCTCACCAGCGGCGAGACCGGCCCGGTCAACACCCCGATGCTGTTCTTCCGCGCGCCCGTGCGCATCGACCCCGACAGCGCCGACAGCGCCCTGTCCGCGCGCGCCCGCAGGGTCATGGCCCACCAGCACTCCCACTACCGCAGGCGCCGGTCCGGGCTGCGCACCAAACAGGGGTTCCTGTTCCACTCGCCGTCCGACGGGCGCTGGTACGTGGTCGAGGTCCCCGCCACCGCCCTGTCGGGCGAGCCCGGCCAGGCGCTCAAGGTGCCCTTCACGGTCCTGCGCGAGAGCCTGCGCACCTGGGACTTCGGCATCGACGACTTTCCCGACCCTCCCAGGAGCAGCACCTACGTCCCCACCACCCACGAACAGCACGGGCACCTCCAGTACCGGTGGGTGCACGCCGTCCACCTGCCCGGGGAACGGCGCGTGGCCGCCGTCGCCCCCACCGAGGAGGAGGCCCGCGCCTACCTGGACGCCCGCGCCGACGGCGCCCGCGACCTGGGCGGGGGAGGGGTGGTGCGGGCCCTGGT
>NZ_QPFC01001112.1:0-1173 GCF_003427465.1 Nocardiopsis sp. TNDT3
GGCCGCGGCCAACCCCGGCGACGACCTGGTCGTGCTGCGCTGCTCCATCGGGCGCTTCGGCGAGGAGCGCGTCCTGGAGCGCTCCGACGAGGAGCTGGCCGCGGCCGCCGTGCGCGACCTGGCCACGGTCACCGGCATGGCCGGGGCGCCGGTGCAGACCCGGGTCACCCGGTGGACCGACGGTCTGCCCCAGTACGCCGTCGGCCACGCCTCCCTCGTCGAGCGCGTGCGCGCCGACGTCGCCCGCAGTCCCGGCCTGGGGGTGTGCGGCGCGGTCTACGGCGGTGTGGGCGTCCCCGCCTGCGTCGCCGACGCCCTCCAGCAGGCAGACCTCCTGGCGGGCGCCCTCACGACGAACAGTCCCACCGGCGGCGACGAGGCCGCCGGAACGAACCAGCAAGGAGTCAACCCGTGACGGGCCAGCACAACGAAGCCGTCGAGCAGGACGGCAGCGACCTCAACTCCCTCATCCGCTACACCATGTGGTCGGTCTTCAAGGTCGGGGCCCTGGACGGGATCGACCGCGCCGCCGCGGCCGACGAACTGGCCACGCTCCTGGACAAGGCCGCCGAGCAGGGTGTGACCACCCGCGGCAGCTACGACGTCCAGGGATTCCGCGCCGACGCCGACATCATGTTCTGGTGGGTGGCCGACTCCCCCGAGCAGGTCCAGGACGTCTACACGGCCTTCCGCCGCACGCGGATCGGCCGGGTGAGCACCCCGGTGTGGTCGGTCGTGGGCCTGCACCGCCCCGCCGAGTTCAACCGCGGCCACGTGCCCGCGTTCCTGGCCGGGGAGGAGCCGCGCGAGCACCTGTGCGTGTACCCGTTCGTGCGCTCCTACGAGTGGTACCTGCTGCCCGACGACGAGCGCCGCGCGCTGCTCGCCGAGCACGGCCGCATGGCCGCCCCCTACCCGGACGTGCGCGCCAACACGGTGTCCTCGTTCGGGCTCAACGACTACGAGTGGCTGCTCGCCTTCGAGGCCGACGACCTGCACCGCATCGTGGACCTGATGCGCCACCTGCGCGGCGCCAAGGCCCGCCTGCACACCCGCGAGGAGGTGCCGTTCTACACCGGTCGCCGCAAGAGCGTCGCCGAGCTGGTCGAGTCCCTGCCGTAGACGGCCACAACGCGAACGGGGGCGCCCCGGGGAGGGAACTCCTCCCCGGGG
>NZ_QPFC01001113.1:0-3057 GCF_003427465.1 Nocardiopsis sp. TNDT3
CGGAAAACGCGTGAGGGGTCCGGTTTCGGCGCCGGACCCCTTCCTTGTTCCTGTTAAAAATCTACGTCGTAAAGGTGGTGGTTCTTTTCTTGAAAAAGAAAAAAAGAAGAGAAAGACGAGATCGCGCGGCTACGCCGCACCCTCCTCACAGGTCTCCCTTTTGAAAGCCGCTCGGCGTGTCGCGGCGGGCGGGGACGTTGCCTAGAACGTGTTCAGCGTCCTTTAGCGGCGATGGCGGGAGGCGGTTCCGGTGCGGTGGAGGGGCGGCGGGCCGCGGCCCCGTGCGTCCGGCTCAGCGACGGACCCGTCGAGGCGGCGGTGCGCGAGCGCTCCGTGCGCTGCCTATGCTGGTCCGCGTGCTGAGAAAGGTGGTCGCGACGCGGTACGTGCTGCCGCTGCGCGAAGGAGGTTCGCTCCCGGGGTTGGTCGAGGCCGACGACCTGGGGATGTACGTGGTCAAGTTCCTCGGGGCGGGGCAGGGGCGCAAGACGCTCGTGGCCGAGGTCGTCGCGGGGGAGCTGGGCCGCGCCCTGGGGCTGCCCGTTCCGGAGCTGGTCACGGCGGAGTTCGACGCGGTGATCGGCCGCAGCGAGCCCGATCCCGAGGTGCAGGAGCTGCTCAAGGCCAGCGGCGGGCTCAACCTGGGGATGGACTTCCTCCCCGGTTCGCTGGGCTTCGATCCGCTGACCTTCGAGGTGGACCGGGGGTTCGCCGGGCGGGTGCTGTGGTTCGACGCGCTGACCGGCAACGTGGACCGGTCCTGGCGCAACCCGAACATGCTGCTGTGGCACGGGCGCCCCTACCTGATCGACCACGGTGCGACGCTGATCTTCCACCACAACTGGGCCAACGCCGACCGGTTCGTGCACCGCCCCTACGACGCCTCCGACCACGTGCTGTCGGGTGCGTCGCCGGACCTGGCCGCCGCGGACGCGGACCTGGCGCCCTTGGTGGACGAGGGTCTGCTGCGCCGTGTGGTGGAGTTGGTGCCGGACGAGTGGCTGGTGGACGAGCCCGGGTTCGACGGTCCCGGGGATGTGCGTGCGGCGTATGTGCGGTACCTGCTGGCCCGGGTGGCCGAGCGTTCCTGGCTGCCGGAGGTGACGGGATGAGCGCCCCGAGGCGTTACAGCGACGCGGTGACGACCGGTCGTGTGGGTGAGCGGCGTGAGCGTGCGGTGTTCGAGTACGCGCTGTTGCGGGTGGTGCCGCGGTTGGAGCGCGGTGAGTGTGTGAACGCCGGGGTGATCGTGTACTGCCAGGAGCGGGGGTTCCTGGGCGCTCGTTCGGCGTTGGACGAGCGGCGGTTGCTGGCGGTGGACGCTGAGGCGGACGTGGCGGGTGTGCGGCGTGCGCTGGAGGCGGTGGAGGTGATGTGCCGTGGTGGCGCGGGGGCGGGTGCGGCCGGTCGTGAGCGCCCCGGTCAGCGGTTCCGGTGGTTGACGGCTCCGCGGAGCACGATCGTGCAGCCGGGGCCGATCCACGGTGGTCTGACGGAGGATCCGGAGGGCGAGGTCGTGCGGTTGCTGGACCGGCTCGTAAGGTAACCGTTCGGGTCGTAACGGACATCACAGGCGTTCTGGGGGATAAAGAGGAGGCGATCCGCGGGGTCGGGATGTTGGGATGGAAGTGTCCGTCGTCGGCGGGGTTCTTCCTTCCGGCGCTTTTCCCGTTCCTGAACTGGAGTGCCTGTGCAGTCCCCGAACTCCCCCTCCGCGGTCCCTGACCGGGAGGCGGTCGAGAGGTCCTCTTCCCCTGTCCCGGTTCCTTCCCCCGCCCCCGAGCCGGAGGCGGGTGAGCGCTGGACGCCCTCGCGCAAGTCGGTGGCGCTGCTGGTGCTGGTGCTGGGTGTGCTGACGGCGACCGGGCCGTTGGCGACCGACATGTACCTTCCGGCCTTCCCCCAGATCACGCGGGATCTGGGGACGAGCGAGGCGCAGATCCAGCTGACGCTGACGGCGATGATGCTGGGCCTGGCCGTGGGTCAGCTGGTGATCGGGCCGTTGAGCGACGCCGTGGGGCGTCGTGGTCCGCTGTTGGTGGGCGTGGCCCTGTTCACGGTGACGTCGGTGCTGTGCGTGTTCGTGCCGGACGTGACGTTGTTCATCGTGCTGCGATTCGTGCAGGGTGTGGCCGGTGCCGCGGGTGCGGTGATCGGTCGTGCGGTGGTGCGTGACCTGTTCGCGGGTGATGACGCGGTGCGGTTCTTCTCGCGTCTGGCGCTGGTGATGATGCTGGCTCCGCTGTTGGCTCCGTTGGCGGGTGCGCAGTTGCTGCTGGTGGGTCCGTGGCAGTTGAGTTTTTGGGTGCTGGCGGTGATGTCGGCGCTGAGCTTTGTGCTGGTGTTGGTGTGGTTGCCGGAGAGTCTGCCGGTGCAGGACCGTCGTCGGCAGGGTCCGCGTCAGTTGGTGGTGACGGTGGGTGGTCTGCTGCGTCAGCCGCGTTTTGTGGGTCCGGTGCTGACGATGGGGCTCAGTTTCGGGATGTTGTTCACGTACGTGTCGGCGTTCTCGTTCGTGTCGCAGACGGAGTTCGGTGTCTCGCCGCAGTTGTACGCGGGGCTGTTCGCGGTGAACGCGCTGGGGATGATGGCGGGTACGCAGCTGAACGGTTTCCTGGTGGGTCGTGTGGAGACGCTGCGGCGGCTGGGGATGGGTCTGGTGCTGGCTCTTGCCTCGGTGGGTGTGTTGGCGGCGCTGGCGGTGCTGGGTGTGGCCCAGTTGTGGATGGTCGTGGCGCTGCTCGCGCTGATGATGCTCAGTGTCGGTTTCATCATGCCGAACGCGACGGTGACGGCTCTGGACGGGCAGCCGGCCGCGGTGGCGGGTACGGCTTCGGCGTTGATGGGTGCGTTGCAGTTCGCGCTGGGCGGTGGTGTGGCGTCGCTGGCGGGGCTGACGGAGACGGGTGAGCCGTCGTTGGTGAGTATGGCGGTGGTGATGGTGTCGGTGGCGGTGCTGTCGCTGCTGGCGTATGTGTGGTCGGTGCGCACGAAGGTGCGGTGAGTGTTTTTCGGTGGTGTGGGCCCGGGCGCTGTGGGTGGGGTGTGCCGGGGCCC
>NZ_QPFC01001114.1:0-1532 GCF_003427465.1 Nocardiopsis sp. TNDT3
GGTCGGCCTCCTCCAGGTACTGGGTGGTGAGCAGCACGGTCGTTCCGGAGGCGGTCAGGGCGCGCACCGACTCCCAGACCTGGAGGCGGCTGCGGGGGTCCAGCCCGGTGGTGGGCTCGTCCAGGAACAGGACGCCGGGCTCCTGGATGAGGCTGACGGCCAGGTCCAGGCGGCGGCGCATCCCGCCGGAGTAACCGTCGGCGCGGCGGTCGGCGGCCCCGACGAGGTCGAAGCGCTCCAGCAGGGCACGGGCGCGCTCGTCGGCGCCCCGGGGGGTGAGGCCGTACAGGCGGCCGAACATGACGAGGTTCTCGCGCCCGGTGAGGAGTTCGTCGACCGAGGCGTACTGGCCGGTCAGGCCGATCTCGGCGCGCACGCGGTCGGCCTGGGCGAGCACGTCGTACCCGGCGACGCGGGCGTGCCCGGAGTCGGGGCGCAGCAGGGTGGCCAGGACACGCACGGCGGTGGTCTTGCCGGCGCCGTTGGGGCCGAGCAGGCCGAAGACGCTCCCGGCCCCGACGGTCAGGTCGAGGCCGTCCAGGGCGCGGGTGGCCCCGTAGCTCTTGCGCAACCCCTCGGCGCTGATGGCCGGGGTCGTGTGGGACATGGCGGTGTGCTCCATAAACTGTTTATGCCATACATGTATTGGTGTAAGTAATACACAGATCTAGGATGGTGTCAACGACGCAGTCGACGACGGGTGGGGTATGACGGCCGAGCACCAGGGGACGAGCCGGATGGAGCGCGATGTCGAGCTCCTGTGGGGACTGCGCCAGCCCGAATCGCGGAGGGGACCCAAGCCCCGGCTCAGCCGGGAGGCGGTGGTGGAGGCGGCGGTCGCCCTCGCCGACGCCGAGGGCCTGGAGGCCGTGTCCATGCAGCGGGTGGCCAAGGAGCTGGGCTACACCACGATGTCGCTGTACCGGTACGTGGACAGCAAGGAGGACATGCTCGTCCTCATGAGCGACGCGGCCATGGACGGCGATCCGCCCCCGCCGCGCGAGGACGTGGACTGGCGGACCGGCGTGGAGGAGTGGGTCCGCGGGTTGGTCGCGATGTACCGCCGCCACCCGTGGGCGGTCTACCTCTCCCTGAACGGGCCGCCCAGCGGACCCAACGGGTTGCGCTGGATGGAGTCGGGGCTGCGCGAGGTCTCCCGGTCCGGCCTGGACCTCGGCTGGTCGCTCCAGATGCTGACGATGCTGTCCGCCGTCCTGCGCGAGACGGTCCGCATCGAACTGGACATCAGCCGCGCGGCCCGGGCGGCGGGCGGCACGATGGCCGACACCGGGCGCGACTACAGCAGGGGGCTGCGCCGGGTCGTCACCGCGGAGGGGTTCCCCACCATCGACCGGCTGCTCCGGGAGGGGGTTCTGGAGGAGTCCCCGGACACCCCGCAGGAGGACGCGGGCGGACCCGCGGAGGACCTGGACTTCTCCATCCGCCGGATCCTGGACGGCATCGAGGTCTACGTGGAGCGCCAGCGCGCGCAGGAAAAGCCGGAAGGCCCCGCGGGCGCGGGGGAATGAGCG
>NZ_QPFC01001115.1:0-2954 GCF_003427465.1 Nocardiopsis sp. TNDT3
CCCCCCCCCGTCCTGTGTGCCCGCCGTGTCGCGGGCCGTCACCGGGTTCGGCCCCCAGAACCGGGGCGTCTGTGCCGTCCCGGCGGCCCTGACCGCCCCGGTCGCTCACAGGGGTCCGACGGGCGGGCCGTCCCGCCCGGCCGGACGCCCGGGGCGTCCCTGGTGGTCCGGTCGGCTCCTCCGGTTCCCCTCAGCCCAGCGGGCTTCCCCTCGGCTCGTCCGTTCCGGGTGACCCGACCGCCCCTCCGGTGCCCCTCAGTCCACCGGGTGCCGGGGCTCCACCACCGTCTCCGGCCCGGGGTAGACGAGCCGTTCCTCCCCGTCGGGGAACCGCACCACGTACGGCGGCCCGTCGTCGGCGCCGCGTACCTCCACGATCTCCCCGACGTGCTGACCCTCGGTGCTCACGACCCCGTGCGTACGCACGTAGTCGCCGATGGACGCCCGCATGACCTCTCCCCCCGTTCGACCGGTTGGCCGTCACCCACGGGACCTACCCGAAACGCCGGTCCGGCGAAACGGCCCCCGGCGAGACGGCTCCCGGCGAGGCGGCTCCCAGCGGCACCGGGTAGGCACAAGTGCGTATCCGGTCCCCGACGAACCACAGATGTGGGCCCGGGGCCCCTCTTCCTAGCGTGGTGCACCACGAGAGCGGAAGAGAGGGGAAACCGTGCTCACGGTGCGCGAACTGACCAAACGCTACGGGGGGAGGACGGCGGTGGACGGACTCACCTTCACCGTCGAACCCGGGCGGGTGACGGGCTTCCTGGGACCCAACGGCGCGGGGAAGTCCACGACCATGCGGATGATGCTGGGCCTGGCCCGGCCCACGTCGGGAGAGGCGCTGGTCAACGGCCGGGAGTACGGGCGGCTGGACCGGCCGACGCGGCGGGTCGGCGCCCTGCTGTCGCCGGACGCCGCCCACCCCGGGCGCAGCGCCCGCGCCCACCTGACCGCGAAGGCCGCGGGCGGCGGTATCCCGAGGAGCCGGGTGGACGAGGTGCTGGAGGAGGTCGGCCTGACCGGCGTCGCCCGCCAGCGGGTCCACGGGTACTCCCTGGGCATGCGCCAGCGGTTGGGCGTCGCGGACGCGCTGCTGGGGGATCCGGGGGTGCTCCTGTTCGACGAGCCGGTGAACGGGCTCGACCTGGACGGTGTGCGGTGGATGCGCGACCTGACGCGGCGGCTCGCCGACGAGGGGCGCACCGTGTTCGTCTCCAGCCACCTGATGAGCGAGATGGAGATGGTGGCCGACCACCTGGTCGTGGTGGGGCGGGGGCGGCTGATCGCGGACGCGCCGATCTCCGACGTGATCGCGGCCTGGTCGCGCACGCACGTGCTGGTGCGCAGCCCGGACGCCGCGAGGCTGCGGGAGGGGCTGGAGCGGCTGGGGCCGTCGGTGCGGGTCGAGGCGGTGGAGGACACCTGGGACGACAGGGGTGTTCGGGGAGTCGGGGAGGCCGGTGACGCCCGTGATGGCGGTGATGTCCAGGACGGCGGGGAACCCGGAAGCGGAGGAGATGTCCGGGACAGCGGTGACTCCGGTGCCGAGCGATCAGCACGGGGTGCCGGTGGCGGACGGGGCCGAGACGGTCGTCAGGACCGGGGTGACGGCCGGGACCGGAGCAGCGACCGGAGCACCGGCCTGAGGGTGTTCGGGCTCGGGGTGACGGAGGTCGGCGACCACGCGCACGCCGTGGGAGCGCGGATCCACGGGCTCCGGCTGGAGGAGGCCTCGCTGGAGGAGGCCTACCTGGAATTGACCGGGGACTCCGTCGAGTACGGCGCCCGCTCCGGGCCCGCTGCCTCCGGCCGGGACGCTGCGGGGAACGCGGCGTCTTCCGGGAGCACCGCGGGACCGGCCGGGCCACTGCGCCGCGTGGGACGCAGGGGGTCCCGGTGAACCGGTGGCGGAAGGAAGGGGCGCGAGCCCTTGGCGGGAGCCGAAGCGGGCGGGACGACAGGGGTGAGGAGAGCATGACGGGTGTGTCGAGGGTGTCCGGTGCCACGGGTGCGAAGGAGGGTTCCGAAACCCCCGTGAGCGCCGAGGGAACGCGGCGGGCGGCGGGGACGGCGACGGCGGCCGACCGCTCCGGGGGCCGCCCCCGGACGGACCTGTTCCGGGAGGTCGCCGCCGAGTGGATCCGGCAGTCGTCCCTGCGCTCCACGTGGTGGGCGTTCGGCGCCGCGCTGGCGGGCATGGCCGTGTTCGCCGCGCTCATGGGCTACACCGAGTGGACCCGGATCATGGAGAACCCGGACGAGGCGGACGGCGCCGCGTTCATGCGGCTCACCTCGCAGGGGCACTTCTACCTGGTGCAGACCGCCGTGCTGGTGATGGCGGCGCTGGCCGCTACCGGGGAGTTCGGCAACCGCAGCGTCACCAGCACGCTGCTGTGGCGGCCCGCCCGGGGGACCGTGCTGGTCGCGCGCACGCTGGTGTCCGCCGCACTCGCCTTCGCGGCGGGCGTGCTCGCCACGCTGACGGCGGTCGCGGTGCTGAGCGTGTTCGTCGGCCGGTACGCCTCCGCCGACGTCGCCGAGACCCTGGTGACGTCGCTGAACGCGGGCGTGTGCATGGCGCTGTTCGCGGTGCTGTTCGTCGGGATCGGCACGGCGACGCGGAGCATGCCGGGCACGTTCATCGTGGGGTTCCTGCTGCTCATGGGGCTGCCGATGGTCATGCAGCTCTCCCAGGTGCAGATGATCAGCGACTTCGCGGCGCTGATGCCGGGAACGGCCGGGATCGAGTTCTACGCGGGCGGTGACGTGGGCTTCTACACGGCTCCGCACGACGGGCCGGTGAACATCGCCGCGGTCGTGGGCTGGGCCCTGGCCGCGCAGATCGTGGCCCACACCGAGCTGCGTGTGCGCGACGTGTAAAGGACCGGAGGAGCCTGACGGGGCCCTACCGGTGGCCGGAGGCCCGGGACGCGCAAGGCGCGTTCCGGGCC
>NZ_QPFC01000121.1:0-3515 GCF_003427465.1 Nocardiopsis sp. TNDT3
CACCGAGGTCCGCTCCGGCGGGCGGCGGGACCGGCGACGGCCTGGTGCGCTTCTCCGCCGCCGTCCGGTACCCCCGGCGGGCGGCGGGACCGGAAACCGCCCAGCTCCCGGGGCTGTCCCCGCCCGACCCGCGGCATGGGTCCGGCGGGGTCCGCGCGCCGAACGGTGCGGGCAGCGTGCCCGGCCGTCGTGGCGCGGCCCTCGTCGCGCCGTCCCGCGCGTCTAGACGACGGTCAGGTGGTAGGTGGTGTCCACCCGGAAGCCCTGCCCGTCGTCCGCCCTGATCTCCAGCACGTACCCGCCGGGGCTCAGGGGCGAGACCGCGCCCCACAGCCCCCAGCTGTGCCTGCGGACCCACAGGGGGCTGCGGAACACCCCCTGGAACTCCTCCAGCGGCAGCGCGACGCCGTTGAGGTGCGCGTCGGCCCGCGCGACCGGCATGGCCACCGGCTCCCTGGAGTACTCGAAGGGGAACTGCATGTTGAACACCGGGAAGAACAGGGGGCGTCCCGTGGGCACCTCGCACCGGCGCACGACCCTGCCCCCGTAGGTACCGGCGAGGAACCACAGGTCGTCCGGCTGGTTGCGGGCCGCGTGCTCGCCGGTGGCGTCGCGGACCGGATCGCACCCCTCCGGCGCCGACCACACCCACTTCCACCAGCGCGCCGAGAGCGCGACGCCCTCACGGGCGCCGATCCGCCACGTCCCGTCGTCCGGCACGACCCCGCCCATGGCAACCCTCTCCCGTGTCCGACCGCCCGCGGCGGACGTCCGTGTTGCGCGGATCGTACCGATACGCGGGGTCGCGCCGACACGCGGGCACCCCGGCGCCGCGTCCTCCTGGAGGGACCGGGACCCGCGCACTAGCGTGGGGCCGTGACTTCTCTCTCCGACCCCCGGGTCCGCGACTTCCTGCTCCAGGGCACCCGCACCGGGATGCTCGCCTACACCGCCTCGGACGGACGGCCGCTGGCGGCACCGGTGTGGTTCGTCGTCGAGGACGGCGACATCGTCTTCAACACCGGCGCCTCCACCGCGAAGGGCCGGTCCATCGCGCGCGACCCCAGGGTGGCGCTCACCGTGGACCTGCCCGAACCGCCGTACGCCTTCGTGCAGGTGCAGGGCGAGGCCGTCGTGTCCGAGGACCCCGACGAGCTGGTGCGCACCGCCACCGCGATCGCCCGCCGCTACATGGGGCCCGAGCGGGCCGAGGAGTTCGGGCGGCGCAACGGCGTGCCCGGCGAGCTCGCGGTGCGGCTGCGCCCGACCAGGGTGGTCTCCGCCTTCGACATGGTCGGCTGAGCGCCCGAGCGTGAACATCCCCGGGAACGCGGTCCTGTTCGTCCACAACGACGACGAGAGGAAGCGGTGCCACAGCCTCAGGCCGAACAGCGTGGGTGATCGCGGCCTCACCACCGGCCGCCAGTTCCTGGACGACGCGGTGGCGGTACTGCGCCGGCACGGTTTCGGGGTCGACGCGTCGGATTTCGGCCCGGGCGGCCTCAAACCGTCGGCCCCGAAGGGCTGATCAGCCCGAACCCCCGGTGAGGACGTCGCTCCCGGGTCCGCCCGCGTGGCCCGGGTCCGCCCCCGCGGACCAGTCCACCGCGTGGGCCACGAACGCCTCCGCCGCCGCGGTGAGCGGCCCCCTCCTGCTGACCAGGGACACGTACAGGTGGCCGGTGGGCTCCAGGTCCAGCACCAGCGCCCCGGCCCGCTCGGCCAGGTCCCGCCAGGCGTCGGTGACCACCGCGATCCCGGCCCCGCCCAGCACCAGCGGCAGGAGGGACACCCGGTGCTCGCTCTCCACGGCGACCCGGGCGTCCAGGCCGCCCGCGACCAGTTCGTCGACGAACCGTCGCATGCCCGAACCGTGCTGTCCCACGATCAACCGCTGCCCTTCCAGCCGCTGGGCGCGCACGGGTTCCCCCGCGCTGAAGGGCCCGTCGGGCGGGGCGAGCAGCACGAAGCTCTGGCGCACCAGCGGATGGGCGCGCACCCCCGTCCGCGCGAAGGGCTCGGAGGTGGCCACCACACCGAGTTCGCAGGCGCCGGTGCGCACCATCTCCACGGCGTCGCGCGTGGTCAGCGCACTGCGGACCGACACCGACACCTCCGGGTGGCGCCGGGTGAAGCCCGCCACCAGGCCGGTCAGCGGCTCGATCGCCTGGGTGGGCAGCACGGCCACGTCCACCCGTCCGCCGCGCAGCTCCCGCACCGACTCGACCGCCGAGCGGGCCAGCTCCAGGGCGCGCACCGCCTCCCGGGCGGGCTCGACCAGCGCGCGTCCCGCCCCGGTCAGCACTACACGGCGGCCGATGCGGTGGAAGAGGTCGCTGCCCAGGTCGCGTTCCAGGGCCCGGACCGCCTGCGACAGGGACGGCTGGGACAGGTACAGGGCCGAGGCCGCCCGGTTCACCCCGCCGTGGTCGACCACGGCCAGGAAGTACTCCAGCTGCCGGACGTCCACCGCTCCTCCTTATAGGCCGGGCCTATCAACGATATCGACATCCGGTCTTGGACGTCCGCGCCCCCGGCCTGCTGGAATCCAGTCATGAGCGACCTCCTCCCCTCCGGATTCGCCCGCCGCACCGTGGACGCCGGGGGCGTGCGCGTCAACGTCCGTCTGGGCGGGGACGGCCCCCCGCTCCTGCTGCTGCACGGCTACCCGCAGACGCACCTGATCTGGCACCGCGTCGCACCGCTCCTGGCGGACCGGTTCACGCTGGTCATGACCGACCTGCGCGGTTACGGGGACAGCGACAAGCCCGCCTCCGACGAGCGGCACGCCCCCTACGCCAAGCGGGCCATGGCGCGGGACCAGTACCTCGTCATGCGCGGACTGGGCTTCGACTCCTTCGCCGTGGCGGGCCACGACCGCGGCGGCCGAGTCGGCCACCGCCTCGCCCTGGACCACCCGGAGGCGGTGACGGCGCTGTGCGCGCTGGACATCGTGCCGACCCGGTACGCCTTCGAGCACGCCGACGCCGAGTTCGCCCTCGGGTACCACCACTGGTTCTTCCTGGCTGCGGGCAACGGCATCCCCGAGCACCTCATCGGGCAGGACCCGGACTTCTGGGTCCGCACCCGCATGAACGCCCGCCACCACGGCGGCACCCCCTTCGCACCCGCCGCCGTGGACGAGTACGTGCGCTGCTTCCGCGACCCGGCCGCGATCCACGCCTCCTGCGAGGACTACCGGGCGGCGGCCTCGATCGACCTGGAGCACGACCGGGCCGACGCCGGGCGCCGCCTGGAGTGCCCTGTCCTGCTGTTGTGGGGACGGCACAGCTTCGTGGGCCGCCACTACGACGTGCCGGACGCCTGGAGCGGATACGCCCGCGACGTGCGCGGCCACGCGCTGGACTGCGACCACTACGTGCCCGAGGAGGCGCCCGAGGCCACGGCGCGGCACCTGCGCGCGTTCCTGGGCGGGGGCTCCGCGCCCTGAGCACGCCCCGGGCGCGGTTCCCGCGTCCCCCCTGCCCCGCGGGGGCACCGCGTGGTCCCGGCCG
>NZ_QPFC01001116.1:0-1985 GCF_003427465.1 Nocardiopsis sp. TNDT3
CGCCCGGGTCGTCACCGCACGGAGGGACACCCGCGTGTGGCTCCCGCGGGGGACGGCTCCCGCCGCCGACCCGGGCGGCACCCGTTGGCCCGCACCGGGCTCCCCGGCCCGCCCCCGCGCGGGGGCGGGGCCCGTCCACCTGCGACGACGCGCCCCTCCCGGGCCGTGTGGGCGTGCCCGGAGCGCCGGAACGCGCCCCGCTACCGCCTCCGGAAGGCCGCCGACCGCCGCGGACGGGCGCGGGCCGCGCACCGGAGTGGACCGGCGAAGGTCCGCCCCGCGCGCCCGTGTCCCCCGTGCGAGCTACGCGCAGGTGTCCTCTCCACGGTGACGACCGCGCACCACCCCGCTCCGTAGCGTTTCTCCCAGACGCGAAACCCCCTACGAAGGAATTTCGATGAGACTTGTCTGGCAGCTCCTGGCCGTCGCCGCGGTCGCCTTCATCGGCGCACAGGGAGTCATGGCGTTCCAGGACGTCCCCTTGGTCTCCCTGGTCCTGGGCCTCCTGGTCGCCGTGGCCTCGGTGTTCGTCTACCGGTGGGTGGTGCGCCGCACCGAGCGCCGAACCGTGACCGAACTGGACTGGAAGGGCGCCGCCTCCGCCACCAGCTGGGGCACCCTCCTCGGCGTCGGACTGTTCGCCCTGGTCATCGTCAACATCGTCTTCCTCGGCGGCTACCAGGTCAACGGCCTGGGCTCTCCGATGAGCGCCCTGGGACTGGTCGGCTTCATGGCCGCCGTCGCGGTGACCGAGGAGCTGATGTGGCGCGGCGTGCTGTTCCGCATCATCGAGGAGCGCACCGGCAGCTGGATCGCCCTCGCACTGACCGGCCTGGCCTTCGGCCTGGTGCACCTGATCAACCCGCACGCCACCCTGTGGGGCGCCCTCGCCATCGCCATCGAGGCCGGCGGCATGCTCACCGCCGCCTACATCGCCACCCGCAGCCTGTGGCTGCCCATCGGCCTGCACTTCGGCTGGAACATCGCCGGATCCGCCATCTTCAGCACCGCGGTCTCGGGCAGCGACACCCCCCAGGGACTGCTGGACGTCACCATCTCGGGCCCCACGATCATCACCGGCGGCGACTTCGGCCCCGAAGGCAGCATGTACTCCGTGGTGTTCTGCGTCATCGTCACCGTGGTCCTCATGTGGATCGCCCGCCGCCGCGACCGGATCGTCCCCGTCCGCCGGCGCGGCGAGCGTCCCGCCGCCACCACTACACTGCCCCAGTGACCAGTCTCCGGCGGCTCCCCGAACTGTGGCAGCGACTCGACGTCACCCTCCGGGACCTGCCCCTGGGGCTGCTGCTCCTGACCGCCTCGCTCATCCCGTCACTGCACGGGCAGGGGACCGAGTTCGGCGGGGTGGCCGACCGCCCCCTCGACGCCCTGGGCCTGGTCGCGATCGCCCTCCAGTCGCTGCCCCTGGCCGGGCGGCGGCGGTGGCCGATCCTGACCCTGGCACTGGTGGCGAGCGGCTTCGCCCTCGACCAGCTCAACGGTTACCACCTGTTCGCGGGCACCGCGCTGCCCATCGCGCTGGTGAGCGCCGGCGCCCACGTCCACCGGTACCGGTGGACCACCGTGCTCGTGGCCTCGGCCGCCTACGTGGTGCTCTCGGTCGGGGTGGACCGGCTCGGAACGGGTGAGACCCCGGCCGGGTACGTGACGTTCTACGGGGCGCTGGCCCTGGCCTGGGGGGTCGGGGCATGGCTGCGCTCCACCCGCCTCGCCGAGGCCGAACGCCGCCGCCTCGTCGCCGAGGCCACCCGCACCGCCGAACGCACCCGCATCGCCCGCGAACTCCACGACGTCGTGACCCACCACGTGACCGCCATGGTCGTGCAGGCCGAGTCGGCGCGCTACCTGACCTCCGCGCCCGACCGGCTCGACCAGACCCTGACCGCGGTCACCGACACCGGCAGGCGGGCCATCACCGACCTGCGCCACCTGCTCGACCTGCTCAACCCCGACCACTCCACCCC
>NZ_QPFC01001117.1:0-1284 GCF_003427465.1 Nocardiopsis sp. TNDT3
GGCCTGTCCGGGAGCCAGGCCCAGCGGCACGACGCGGTGCGGGTCCAGGGCGGCGGCGCCGAAGACCGCGGGGACCTGCTCGGGAGCGGGTCCGTGCTGGTGTGAGGGGACGGGCTCGGCCGGGGCCGCGGACGGCTGCGCGTCCACGCGCCGCCGTATGGGCAGCCCGTTCTCGGTGGTGGCCCCCGAGTCCTCCGGGGCGGTGTGGCCCGGGTGGTTGGCGGGCATCTCCATGGGCACCGACGGGTCCGTGAACACGTGTCCGTCCCGCAGGCTCACCCCCGGGGTGCTCAGCAGCCAGGCGCGCAGCTCCTGCTGGCGGATGCCGATCCGGCTGAGCCTGATCCCGGCCTCGGTCATGCTGGGGGCGTCGTCCAGCAGCTCGCGGGTCTGCCAGCGCAGCCGGTTGGGGTCGTCGGCGATCAGCCAGCCGTTGTGCATGCGCCGGTCGGTGAACAGGGTGATGATCACCCGCCACAGCGGCGTGTTGAGGGTGGGCACGTCCACCGGGTGGTCGGGGTGGGCGTTGATCAGGCGGTCGATGGTGGTCGCCGCGCCCAGCTGCTCGGACAGCTCGCGCAGGTGCTTGGTGATCGCGGCGCCCTCGGGCGCGTTGAGCCAGCGCAGCAGGCGCTCCTCCACCTTGCGCTGGGCGGAGCGGATCTCGGTGACGTCCACGGCGATCTGCTCCGAGAGCACGCGGATGCTGATGGGGTCGGTGGCGAACAGGCGCTCGGCGGCGACCGTGCGCTCCAGTTCGGGCCAGGAGCGGAACATCTCCTCGACCAGGTCCACCAGGGGGTGCTGGCCCAGCGCCGGGGCGGGGGGGCGCTCCTCGGCGTGGTCGGGCCGCATGGCCTTGGGCGGGCCGAAGCTGGGGCGGCGCAGGGTGCGCCCGGGCCCCAGCAGGGAGCTGCGGAACTGCGAGCGCAGGTCGCCCGCGCCCTCGCTGCGGGCGCCGTCCCCGCCCACGGCCTCGGTGCGCAGGGCGGAGCCGGGGATCATCGCGGCCGAGCTGACCATGGCCGTGGCCGCCTGCTCCCGGACCGCAGCGCCGGAGGGCTCGGCCTCCTCGCCGCGCTGGGCGCGCAGGGCCCGCAGGGTGCGGATCGCGCGCGTGGCCGGGGTCTGCGGCGGGGCCGCGTGTCCGGGGCTCTCGGTCCCCATCCCGGAGCCCGTGGCCGCGGTGAGGTACTCCAGCGCGCTGTGCACGTGCTCGGGCGCGGAGTCGGGCAGCCAGTGGGCGATGGTGCGCACGGCCTCCATCATCAGGGCGGGGGAGGG
>NZ_QPFC01001118.1:0-5345 GCF_003427465.1 Nocardiopsis sp. TNDT3
CCCCTCCCACCCCGGCGAGACCTCCGCCCTGCTGGACAGCGCCACCCCGTCCGAGGCGGCCCGCCGCCTCCTGGAGGCGGGCGCCCGCAACGTCGCGGTGACCTGCGGGTCGCGCGGCGTCCACCTGGCCACGCCGCAGGAGGAGTCCTGGATCGACGCGGTCCCCGCTCCCCGGGTCCTGGACCAGACCGGCGCGGGGGACGTGTTCGTGGGTACCCTGACCGCGCGCCTGACCCTGGGCGACCCCCTCGCGGAGGCCGCGCGCCTGGCGGCCGCCGCGGCCAGCCTGAGCGTGGGCGGGCGCGGCGGAACCGGTTTCCTGCCGACCCTGGAACAGACCCGCGCGCACGCGCGGGGCGAGAAGGAGGCGACGCGATGACCCGGCTGGACCTGGCGGCGCTGCGGGCCGCGGGGCGCACCACCGCCCTGGACCGCGCCGACCTGCGCACCGGGGTGGTCCACCTCGGGATCGGCGCGTTCTACCGCGCCCACGGCGCGTTCCTGACCGAGGAGGCCATGCTCGCCGCGGGCGAGACCGGATGGGGCATCAGCGCGGTGACCGGGCGCTCGGCCCGGGTGTGGGAGCAGCTGGCCCCGCAGGACGGCCTGTTCACGGTCACCGAACGCGGTGAGGGCGCCCGCCCCCTGCGGGTGGTCTCCTCCGTCCGCGAGACCCTGTCCGGTCCGGCCGACCCGTGGGCGGTGGCGGAGCGCATCGCCCACCCCGACACCCGGATCGTCACCCTCACGGTCACGGAGAAGGGGTACCTGGCGCACCCGGTCACGGGGCGCCTGGACACCGGCGACGCCCGCGTACGCGCCGACCTGGACGGCGGCCCGCCGCTCACGCCGGTGGGGCAGATCGCTCGCGGCCTCCAGCTGCGCCAGCTCCGGGACGCCGGTCCGGTGACCGTGCTGTCCTGCGACAACCTGCCCGACAACGGCGAGCTGACGGCCGCGCTGGTCGCCGACTTCGCCGACGCCCTGCCGGGCGCGGAGGGCGAGCGGCTGCGCTCCTGGGTCCAGGCGCACGCGGCCTTCCCCAACACGATGGTGGACCGGATCGTCCCGGCCACCACGGCGGCGGACCTGGACGCCGTCGAGGCGGAGCTGGGCCTGCGCGACGAGGCGGCCGTGGTCGCCGAACCCTTCCACCAGTGGGTGATCCAGGACCGCTTCGCCGGTCCGCGCCCGCGGTGGGAGGCGGCCGGGGCGACGATCACCGGCGACGTGCGGCCCTGGGAGGCGGCCAAGCTGCGCGTGCTCAATGCCAGCCACTCCCTGCTCGCCTACCTCGGCCTGTCCGTGGGACACACGACGATCGCCGCGTGCGCCGCCGACGACGCCGTGGCGACGGCGGCCCACCGCCTCGTCCACGAGGAGGTCCTGCCCTCGCTCACCCTGCCCGAGGGCTTGGACGGCGCGGCCTACGCCGCGTCGGTGCTGAGCCGGTTCGCCAATCCCGCGCTGGGCCACACCACCGCCAAGGTCGGGGCCGACGGCTCCCAGAAACTCGGCCCCCGCGTCGTGCCCACGGTCCGGGACGTGCTGGCCGGGGGCGGCGAGCCGCGGTGGAGCGCACTGGTGGTGGCGGCGTGGATGCACCACGTCGCCACGGCCGGTCCCGGGTTGGAGGACCCGCTGGCCGACTCCCTGCGCGCTCTGCTGCCCGCGGGCGGAGGGGCGCGGGAGGTGGTCGCCGCGCTGCTGCGCTCGGAGGTCTTCCCCGGGGACCTGGCCTCCCATCCGGTGTTCACCGAACTGCTGGTCCACTGGTACGGGGTCGTGTCCGCCGGGGGCGGCGCGCTGGCGGCGGAGGTCGCCTCGTGAGCGCGGGCGGAGGGAACGACGTGAGAGGCACAGGCCGCGGGAACGGCGTGAGCGGTGGGAACAGGGGAAGCGGCCGGAGCGAGGGGGACGGCGGCATCGGGGCCGTGCTGGCGCTGTCGCCGGTCGTGCCGGTGGTGACGGTGGACTCCCCCGCGCTGGCGGTTCCCCTGGCCGAGGCGCTGCTGGCGGGCGGTGTGGGCGTCGTGGAGGTCACCCTGCGCACGCCCGGCGCCCTGGAGGCGGTCCGGGCTGTCGCGGAGGACGTACCGGACATGGTGGTGGGCGCGGGGACCGTGCTCACCCCCCGCCAGGCCGACGAGGCCGCGGAGGCCGGAGCACGGTTCCTGGTCACGCCCGGCACCACGGAACGGATGCTGCGCCACCTGGTCGCGAGCGGGGTTCCGGCACTGCCGGGGGTGGCCACCGTCAGCGAGGTGCTGGCCGCCCGCGAGGCGGGGATGTTCGCGCAGAAGCTCTTCCCCGCGTCGGTTCCGGGAACCCCGTTCCTGCGCTCGGTGGCGGGCCCGGTCCCCGACGTCGTGTTCTGCCCCACGGGCGGGATCACGGCCGCCACGGCCGCCGACTACCTGGCCCTGGACAACGTGGCGTGCGTCGGGGGGAGCTGGCTGACCCCCGGGGACGCGGTCCGTGAGGGGGACTGGGCTCGGATCACCGGGTTGGCGGCGGAGGCCGTGCGGCTGGGCGCGGGCGCTGTCGGGGACGGCCGCCCCGGCTCCGTGCCGCCTTCCGTCGGCCCGGGACCTAGGGGCGCCTGACCGGGGCCCGCCGAAGGCCCGGCTTCCCGGGGCGGACCCGCTGGGGGCGCCCCCGGACGCGTCCCCAGGGCTTGAACACCGACAGGGCCATGGCCGCGGCGACCGCGGTGGTGGAGACCAGGGGCGGGAACAGGAGCTGGGCGCCGACCGCGAAGGGCGCCTCCTCGGCGAGGGCGGTACGGGCCCGCTCCGCCAGCGCGGTGACCTCGGGTGAGAGCAGCAGGGCCACGAGGGTCAGCAGCACGACGTTGGCCGCCAGCTTGAGCAGGACCCACCAGTACCGGACCAGTCCGTACCTGGTCCCCCAGCCCAGGACGATCCCGGACAGCAGGGTGAGGGTGCCGACCGCGACCAGCGGCCACGTCGCGAAGGCCGCCAGGGCGACCGCGACGGAGGCGTCGTCGCCGCCGAGCAGCGCGGTGACCACGAGGACGCCCAGGACGAGGTCGAGCCCGAGCCAGCTTCCGGCCGCGGCGATGTGGACCAGCAGGACGGTCTTGCGGGTGCGGGCGCCCAGGCGCCGTCGGGGGGTCGTCACGGTGTCCATGCGGCCAGTATCCGAGCGCGGGCCCGAAACGGCGTACAGCCCGGGACGTATTCCGGTGTACGCGGGCGCGCGGCCCCTGACAGGGGCCGCAGTCGGCTCCGGCGGCGCGGGCCCGCGCCGCCCCGACCGGGCGAGCCGTGCCCCCGCCGGAGCCGCCGTCTGGTAAGCCGGACGGTGTGAACAGTACGAGAGAGTCCGAAAGACAGGGCGAGGGCGGGCGGAGGCCCTCGGCGGGGGAGAGGATCGCCCAGTGGCTGTGGCCGCTGGCGGCCGTGGTGGTCGTGGTCGCGGGCATGGTCCTCGGCTACGCGTTCTTCAGCTGAGCCGGGCGCGGCGCCGCGGACCCGGGCGGCCTCAGGCTCCGCCCGGGGAGGTGCCCGGCAGGCGGGTGGCCACCCACTGGTCGTCGGAGTCGCGGCGCATCTCCAGGGGCCCGTGGTCCTCGCCGGGGTAGACCAGGGCGACCGTGGCGATGGGGACCTCCCCCTCCAGGTCGGTGTCCATGGTGACCTCACCGACCTCGATGCCCTCACCGCCCTGGAGCGCCTCGGCGTAGAGGGGGAAGGCCGCCGGACAGTCCTCGGCCCCGTGCTCGTCGGCCAACACCGTGCGCGCGGCCTCGTCCATCAGCGCGCAGCCCGCCTCGCCGTCGGCGGCCATGAGGGAGGCGATGAAGCCCTGCGCGGCGCGGCGCACGTGGGTCTCGGCGTCCGGGTCCACCGCGGCCGCGCTCTCCTCGGCCCGCCCCGCGGTCTCCTCCGGGGCCTCCTCGCCGGAGCAGGCCGTGGCGGCGAGGAGCAGGGCCAGCAGCGGGGCGGACAGCGGAAGTCGTCTCATGGCGGGCGCCTTTCGAGGGGGCGGGGGCGTCGCACCATTGTTACCGTATCGGCCCGCTGCGTGACCAGCGGTGTCCGCGCGCCCCAGGTAGTCCCGGGGCCGTCCGGTCGGAAGGGCTTCCGGGCATCGCCATAAGCCCGCGCTGCGGCGGACCCGGGGGTTGTCGGTGGGGCGGGGCTTCCGGCCATCACCGCAAGCCCGACCCGTGACGGGCCCGGGGGTTGTCGGCAGAGCCGGGCTTCTGGTGATATGGGAACGCGGTCCCCTCCCGACGGAACCGCTCCGGACTTTCTGGCGCACAGAGCACGCGCGGGCGTGCCACGGGCGGTTCCGCCGTGCGTCCGCGCCGGAGGTGACATGTCCTACCCCCTGCGGGAGAGCCGTCCGACGGACCCGTTCGCCCGTATCCCCCCGGAGTTGGGCGCCCGGCTGCGCCCGCTGGTGCCGTCGCTGGCGGAGGAGGCCCTGGAGGGCATCCGGCGCCGGGCGGAGTTCCACGCCGCGCCCCTGGAGCCCGCCGACGCCGAGGGTCTGCGGCGGACGGTGGAAGCCGGTCTGCGCGCCTTCCTGGACCGGGTGGAGGGCGGCCGCTCCCCCGGGCACGTGGACGCGCTGGCCGCCGAGTTCCGGGCCTTCGGCGCGGACGAGGCCCGGCACGGGCGCACCCTGGAGTGCCTGCACACGGGGATGCGCACGGCGGCGGCCGTGGCCTGGCGGCGGCTGGCCGACGCGGACGCGCTCACCCGCGACCACATGGCGGTGCTGGGAGAGGCGATCTTCGCGTTCCAGGAGGAGGTCTCGACCGCCGCGGCCGAGGGCCACGCGCGGGTGCGCGGCGCCGGGGTGGACGCGCTGCGCAGGCGCCGGGCGCGGTTGCTGGAGGTGCTGTTGGCCGAGACGGGCCCGCGGCGGGAGGAGCAGGCGGTGCCCGCGCTGGCCCGGGCCGCCCGGTGGCGGCTGCCCGGGCGGGTGGCGGTGGCGCTGCTGTACCGGGGTACGGACGGCGCGGCGGCGGCCCCGCTGGAGGCGACCCCGAGCGGCCCGTCGGCGGTGGCCCAGACGACCGTGGGCGGCCCGTCGGCGGACGCGCTGTCCACCTCGGCGGGGGCGTTCTCACATCTCAGCGCGTTGTCGTCGGACGTGCTCGTGGGCCTGGACCGCGTGGAGCCGTGCGCGGTGGTGCCCGATCCCGAGGGGCCGGGGCGGCTGCGGTCGCTGGAACGCTCGCTGCGCGGTTCCTGCGCGGTGCTGGGCCCGAGCGTGCCCCTGGACCGGGCGCCGCTGTCGCTGGCCCGGGCCCGGGACCTCGCGGAACTCGTGCGCACGGGCGTGGTGCCGGGCGGGGGCGTGGTGCG
>NZ_QPFC01001119.1:0-3178 GCF_003427465.1 Nocardiopsis sp. TNDT3
CGTCCGGGCTGCCCGGACGCGCCGGGGGTACGGGATCGTCGCCGGTGGAACCCGTGCGTCACACCGGCCGCGGCCTCGGCTCCCCCTAGATCCCCACGGGGTGCCAGACCGTCTTGGTCTCCAGGAAGGGCTTCAGGCGCGCGGTGCCGGGGTCGGGGTCGAGCCAGGCCTCCTCGCCGCCGTCGGAGCCGGGGCCGGGGCGCAGCACCCGGGTGAGGGTGTCGGCGGCGGCCCTCTCGAACTCCGCGGCCAGGTCTCCGGCGCCGGTCAGGTCCAGGGCGTTGACGTCAGCGTGCGAGGCCAGGTGGGGGCCCAGTTCCGGCACGCGTCCGGTGAGCAGGTTGACCACGCCGCCCGGCAGGTCGGAGGTGGCCAGCACCTCGGCCAGGTCGATCGCGGCCAGCGGCGCGTCCCCGGAGGTGACCACGACGGCGGTGTTGCCGGTGGCGATCACGGGGGCGACCACGGAGGTCAGGCCGAGCAGCGGCGCGTTCTGGGGGGCGAACACCGCGACCACGCCGGTGGGCTCGGGCGCGGAGTGGTTGTAGTAGGGCCCCGAGACGGGGTTGGCGCCGCCCAGGACCTGGGCGACCTTGTCGGTCCAGCCCGCGTAGTACACCCACCGGTCCACGGCGGCGTCGACCACGCGTTCGGCGTCGGCGCGGGAGAGCCCCTGAACGGCCACGGCCTGGGCGGCGAACTGGTCGCGGCGTCCCTCCAGCATCTCCGCGACCCGGTACAGGATCTGGCCGCGGTTGTAGGCGGTGCGGCCCGACCAGCCGCCGAAGGCCTTGCGCGCTGCGGCCACGGCGTCGCGGGCGTCCTTGCGGGAGGCGAGCGGGGCGTTGGCCAGGTGCTGGCCGCTGGCGGAGGTCACGGGGTAGCTCCTGCCCGATTCCGAGCGGGGGAAGGCCCCGCCCAGGTAGAGCTTGTAGGTCTTGCGGACCGCCAGCCGGGCGGGCGCGGCGGCGACGGCCGTGCCCTTCGCGGCCTTGACGGCCCTGGCCGCGTTCTTGGCGGTCTTCCGGTTCTCGCGCCGCTCAGCCAAGGTAGGCCTCCAATCCGTGCCGCCCGCCCTCGCGGCCGTATCCCGACTCCTTGTAGCCGCCGAAGGGGCTGGTCGGGTCGAACTTGTTGAACGTGTTGGACCAGATCACCCCGGCGCGCAGGCGCTCGGCGGTCCAGAGCATGCGCGAGCCCTTCTCGGTCCACACCCCGGCGGAGAGGCCGTAGGGGGTGTTGTTGGCCTTGGCCACGGCCTCCTCGGGGGTGCGGAAGGTCAGCACCGAGAGCACGGGGCCGAAGATCTCCTCGCGGGCCACGCGGTGGGACTGGCTGACGCCGGTCAGGACGGTGGGCGCGAACCAGTAGCCGCTCGCGGGCAGCTCGCAGGCGGGCGACCAGCGCTCGGCGCCCTCCTCCTCGCCGGTGTCGGTGAGTTCGCGGATGCGCTCCAGCTGCGCGGCGGAGTTGATCGCGCCGATGTCGGTGTTCTTGTCCAGCGGGTCGCCCAGGCGCAGCTTGGCGATGCGCTCCTTGAGCCGGGGCAGCAGTTCCTCGGCGATCGACTCCTGGACCAGCAGCCGCGAACCCGCGCAGCACACGTGGCCCTGGTTGAAGAAGATGCCCGAGACGACGCCCTCGACCGCCTGGTCCAGGGCCGCGTCGTCGTAGACGATGTTGGCGCCCTTGCCGCCCAGCTCCAGGGTGAGGCGCTTGCCGGTGCCCGCGACCGAGCGGGCGATCTGGCGGCCCACCCCGGTGGAGCCGGTGAAGGCCACCTTGTCGGCGCCCGGGTGCTCCACGAGGGCCCGGCCGGTCTCGCCCGCGCCGGTGAGGACGTTGACCACGCCCGGGGGCAGGTCGGCCTCCTGGCAGATCTCGGCGAAGGCCAGCGCGGTGAGCGGGGTGGTCTCGGCGGGCTTGAGCACGACGGTGTTGCCGGTGGCCAGCGCCGGCGCGATCTTCCACGCGAGCATGAGCAGCGGGAAGTTCCACGGGATGACCTGGGCGGCCACGCCCAGCGGGCGCGGGTCGGGGCCCAGCCCGGCGTGGGCGAGCTTGTCGGCCCACCCCGCGTGGTAGAAGAAGTGCGCGGCGACCAGCGGCAGGTCGACGTCGCGCGTCTCCTTGATGGGCTTGCCGTTGTCCATCGACTCCAGCACGGCCAGCTCGCGCGAGCGCTCCTGGATGATGCGGGCGATGCGGAACAGGTACTTGCCGCGCTCCGCCCCGGGCATCGGCCCCCAGACGGTGTCGAAGGCGCGGCGGGCGGCGGCGACGGCCCGGTCCACGTCGGCGGGTCCGGCGACGGCGACCCGGGCGAGCTCGGTCTCGTCGGCGGGGTTGAGGGTGGTGAGGTACTCGCCGCCCTCGGCCGGGGAGAAGGCGCCGTCGACGAACAGCTCGTAGTTCTCGCGCAGGGTGACGACGGAGCGGGACTCCGGTGCGGGCGCGTACTCGAAGATCACGGCTCTCAGTCCAGCGTGTAGTAGTCGGGGCCCGGGTAGGTGCCGGTGGACAGCCTGGTGCGCTGCATGAGCAGGTCGTTGAGGAGGCTGGAGGCGCCGATCCGGAACAGGTCGGGGGTCAGCCAGTCGGGACCGGCGACCTCGTTGACCAGGACCAGGTTGCGGATGGCGTCCTTGGTGGTGCGGATGCCGCCCGCGGGCTTGACGCCCACGCGCCTGCCGGTGGCGGCGTGGTGGTCGCGGACCGCCTCCAGCATGACGAGGGTGACCGGCAGGGTGGCGGCCGGGGACACCTTGCCGGTGGAGGTCTTGACGAAGTCGCCCCCGGCCCGGATGGCCAGGTGGGAGGCGCGGCGCACGTTGTCGTAGGTGGCCAGCTCGCCGGTCTCCAGGATGACCTTGAGGTGGGCGGTGCCGCAGGCCTCCTTGACGGCGGCGATCTCCTCGAACACCTTGAGGTAGTCGCCGGACAGGAAGGCGCCGCGGTCGATGACCATGTCGATCTCGCTGGCGCCGTCGGCGACCGCGCGGCGGGTGTCGGCGAGCTTGACCTCCATGGGCGCCCGGCCGGAGGGGAAGGCGGTGGCCACCGAGGCCACGCCGACCCCGGTGCCGCGCAGCGCCTCGACGGCGGTGGCGACCATGTCGGGGTAGACGCACACGGCGCCCACGCGGGGCACGGTGGTGTCGGCGGGGTCGGGGTGGCC
>NZ_QPFC01001120.1:0-1156 GCF_003427465.1 Nocardiopsis sp. TNDT3
CGCCCGGGTTCCCGAGCGCGCCCGTCGCCGTGTCCGCGTGCGGCTCCGCTCCCCGAGCGGTGCCGCCCTCGCGTGCATCACTCCTGCTCTGGCACCGGGTGCGCTCTTCAGACAGACTAGATCCCAGGCCGGCGATGCTGCCGGCCTGATGCACCCGAGAGGACCACCGACACCATGAACAACGACACCACCACAAGCGGGTTGACGTTCGACATCCAGCTCTCCGACAGGCGGAAGACCCCGCAGGAACGAGAGGCGCTGCTGGAGAGTCCCGGGTTCGGCAAGGTGTTCACCGACCACATGGTGAGCATCCACTACACCGAGGGGAAGGGGTGGCACGACGCTAAGCTGGAGCCGTACGGCCCGCTGAGCCTGGACCCGGCCACCGCCGCCCTCCACTACGCCCAGGAGATCTTCGAGGGCCTCAAGGCCTACCGGCACCCCGACGGCTCGCTCGCCTCCTTCCGCCCCGAGTCCAACGCGGCCCGCTTCAACCGCAGCGCGGCGCGCATGGCGATGCCCGAGCTCCCCGAGGAGCTCTTCCTGAAGTCCATCGAACTCCTCCTGGAGCACGACGGCGACTGGGTGCCGACCAAGGAGGACTTCAGCCTGTACCTGCGCCCGTTCATGGTCGCCACCGACGTCGGCCTGGGCGTCAACCACCCGTCCCGCTCCTACGTCTACCTGCTGATCGCCTCGCCGGTCGGCTCCTACTTCTCGGGCGGCGTCCAGCCGGTGACGGTGTGGCTGTCCAGGGACTACACGCGCGCCGCGCCGGGCGGCACGGGCGCGGCCAAGTTCGCGGGCAACTACGCGGCGAGCTTCCTCGCCCAGGCGCAGGCGGTGGAGCAGGGCTGCGACCAGGTGGTCTGGCTCGACGCCCGCGAGCACCGCTGGGTCGAGGAGATGGGCGGTATGAACCTGTGGTTCGTGTTCGGCTCGGGTGAGAACGCGCGTCTGCGCACGCCCCCGCTGACCGGGACCCTGCTGCCGGGCATCACCCGCGAGTCGCTGCTGACCCTGGCCCCCGACCTCGGCATCCCGGCCGAGGAGGCGCCCATCTCCACCGACGAGTGGCGTGAGGCGGCCGAGTCCGGCGAGCTCACCGAGGTGTTCGCCTGCGGCACCGCGGCCGTCATCACCCCCGTCGGCCGGG
>NZ_QPFC01001121.1:0-1672 GCF_003427465.1 Nocardiopsis sp. TNDT3
GGGGTCGCCTGCGGCGGCGCGGGGAACGGGCGGGGAGGAGGAACCACCGCTGAACGGCTCGGAGACCGCGGCCCCGGGCCCAGCTCCAACCCGGGGCCCGCGCCCCTACGCCGCCACCCGGCGCGGGCTCCACCGCGGCGCGAGGTCGAACTCGGCCCAGATCACGCGGCCCCCGTCCTCGCCCGGCGCACCGGCCCGACGGGTTCCCCAGCGGGCGGAGAAGTGGCCGATGAGCAGCAGCCCCTGCCCCAGCGCGAGCTCCCGCCAGTCCTGGTCCGCCTCCGGACCCGGCACGCTCGCCAGGGCGCCCGGAATCCACCGGTCCGCCACCGACAGCCGCAGGACGCGGCGACCACCGGGGTCATGGCGCAGCACGAGCGTGCGCACCACCTCCGCCCCGCTTCCGCCGGGCAGGACTCGCCCCATGGCGCTGGTCAACATCTCGCTGGCGCACAGCACCACGGCCGCGACCAGTTCCTCGTCGGCGCCCGAGATCCGCGACAGGTCGGCGCGCAGGTCGGCCCGGGCTCTTCGGATGGCCGCCAGGTTGGCGGGGTAGCTGCGGCGCTTCCAGCGTCTGTCCAGGTCGAGCGGTCGCCGTGGGCGTGGCAGGACGGTCATCTGTCTTCTCCTCGGTTCGTGCGACGGCCGCACGGGCGGTTCCCACGGGAACGGCCTCCACGGTCCGTCGGGTCCTGGTGTTCTCTCGTGTCTGTGTGCCTTCATGCCTCGGCGTCCTCCGAGGCCCCGGGAGCACGCGGCCCCGGCGCTCCGCCCGCCCCGTCACCTCATGGCGGCGAAGACCGTGGCCTCGTCGTCCAGCCACACCAGCTGGTGTTCGGCCGACACCGTCAGCCCGAACCGGGTGTGGGAGGGACGCCCCGCCTCCACCCACAGCAGGTGGGCCGCCTCCAACTCGTCGAACAGCCTGCGGGGGCCGTGCTGGCGCACCTCGTAGCCCTGGTCCCGGTGCCCGGGGTCGATGTGCCATGAGGCCCACGACCAGGTCGAGGAGTCCAGCAGGTACACCGTGAACCGCGGATCCTCGGGACCGCCCCCGAGCCGGACGATCCTGTGCACGTCCGGCATCTGCAACCCCACCGCGAAGGCCCCGTCGGAGTCGCCGACCACCTCTCCCGGATGGAGCCGGGAGAACGTCGTGGTGTGCTCGTCGTCGTCCGGCCGGACGTAGGTCTCCAGCAGGTGGCGCGGGGTGCGGTCCGCGCGCGCCCACATGCGGTCGGTGTGCCCGGCGAACCTGCCGCGCGCGGTCCCGTGCGGGCCGACCACGAGATCGGCCGTCACCCCGTGGTGGAAGGCGGTGCCCCACGGCGTCAGGACGCGTCCGCCGGGCTGGCACTGCGCCACCCAGGCGTAGGGGACACGCTGCACGGTCACCGCGCTGACCACCCGGTCGTAGGGCGCGCGCCCGGCCCAGCCGCGCATGCCGTCCCCGCTGACCACCAGAGGTGTGAGCCCCGCGCTCATCAGCCGCACCCGCGCCTGTTCGGCCAGCTCGAAGTCGATCTCCACCGAGGTGACGGCGTCGTCGCCCAGGAACCGCGCGAGCAGGGCGGCGGTGTACCCGCTGCCGGTGCCCACCTCCAGCACCCGCATGCCCGGCGCCAGCCGCAGCCGCTGCACCGTCTCGGCCACCGAGGACGGCGCCGGG
>NZ_QPFC01000122.1:0-2244 GCF_003427465.1 Nocardiopsis sp. TNDT3
CACCGGCGCCAGTACCGACACCTCGTGCCCCATGCCGGTGAGCGCCTCGGCGAGGTCGCCGACGTGCTGCTGCACCCCGCCCGGGACGTCCCAGGCGTAGGGGCAGACCAGGCCGACCCGCATGCCCACGGTCACCCGTTCCGTTCGTCTCGTCCGGGGGGCCTCGCCCCGCTGCCTTGAGGGGCCCCTACCCCGTTCGCCGCGGTGAACCCGCCCCGAGTGCCCGGTGCGGTTGCGTCGCCCGCCCCTCCCGGCGCACCCTCGTCCGGTACCGTGCCGCCGACCGGGTCCTCCCGGACAGCGCCACCCGGCGCGGTGCCGTCGCCCGCCCCTCCCGACGCGGTGCTCTCGTCCGTCACCGCGGGCACAGCGGTCTCCGCGGTCGCCCCTCGCGGGACGCGCGCGCGGTCGGCGGCGACCGGGGCCGGAACGCCGCCGTCGGCTCCGCGGCCGCGCGAGACACGCGCGTGGTCGGCGCTGAACACCGGCTGGAGCATGTGCCAGTCCTCGGGGTGCTCGGCGATCGCCCCCTCGAAGACGCGGACCAGCTCCTGGGTCGTGGCCTGGACCCGCTCGGCGCGGGTGGCTCCCCCGGAGACGGGGATCTCGTCGTGGACCCGGATGTTCCAGTACGGGCCGTCGTACCACAGCGAGACCGGCATCAGGGCCGCGCCGGTGTTGAGGGCCAGCGCGGCGGGCCCGGCGGGCACGCGCGCACGCTCCCCGAAGAAGTCCACCTCCAGGCCGGTGCCGCTGATGTCGCGGTCGGCGAGCAGGCACACCAGTCCGCCCCCGCGCAGCCGCCGGGCCAGGGTGCCCACGGTGTTCGAGCCTCCGGTCAGCGGCAGCACCTCCATGCCCAGGGACTCCCGGTAGGCGGTGAAGCGCTGGAACAGGCTCTCGGGGCGCAGCCGCTGCGCGACGGTGGTCAGGGGGGTGCCCCTCAGGGCGATCCAGGCCCCGGCGTGGTCCCAGTTGCCCATGTGGGGCAGGGCGGCGACCACACCGCGGCCCGACCGGACGTGCTCCTCCAGGACCTCGATCCCGGTGGCGCGGGTCCGGCCCAGGACGTACTCCTCACCCATCGCCGGGAGGCGGAACATCTCGTAGTAGTAGCGCATGTAGGACCGCATTCCCGCGCGGGAGAGCGCGCGCAGCTGGGTGTCCGTGGCCCCGGGGCCGACCAGGCGCCTCAGGTTGCGCTCCAGGCCGCGCGTGCTCTCGTCGTGGGCGCGCCAGGAGCGGTCGGCCAGGCGTCGGAACAGCGCCCGCCCCGCGCGCTCGGGCGTGCGGCGGATCATCGCCCACCCCGCCGTGTAGGCCAGGTCGGCCGTGCGTTCGTCCACGTCGTGTCCCCGTTTCCCGTTCTGCCCTTTTCGCCGTCCCCTCGTGCGCTCAGGCTCCGCCGTTGGCTTCGCCGGTCCCCGCGGCGCCCTCGACGTAGTCGGGGTCGTTGAGGCGGGCGCGGGTCTCCACCAGGCGCTGGAGGACGGTGAGCAGGCTCATCGCGGCCAGCAGCCACAGACCGCCCGCGAGCGCGTAGGGCACGTCCAGGCCGCCGAGGCCCACGGCGACGAGGATGACCACCAGGCGCTCGGTGCGCTCGGCGACGCCGACGTCGCAGTTGACGCCCAGCCCCTCGGCGCGCGCCTTGATGTAGGACACCATGAAACCGCTGACCAGGCAGAAGAGGGTGAGTCCGGCGAGCAGGGGGTCGTCTCCCTCGCCGATGAACCACCACAGGAGCCCGGAGAGGATGGCGGCGTCGGCCACCCGGTCGAGGCTGGAGTCGAGGAAGGCGCCGAACGCGCTGGCGCTGTCGCGGGCCCTGGCCACGGCCCCGTCGAGCATGTCGAAGAGCACGAAGACCGTGACGACGACCGACCCGGCGTACAGCTGTCCCTGCGGATAGAAGAACAGGGCGCTGACGACGACGCCGAGGGCGCCGACGATGGTGACGATGTTCGGTGTGAGGCCGAGGCGGGCCAGACTCCGGCCGAGCGGAGTGGTGACCCGGGAGACCATGGGGCGAAGGATTCTCAGCATGTCTTCTTGGAATCGTAGGGCGGGAACGGTCATGGAGGTGGGAACCGCACCGGCGGGAGTGGGGACCCCACCGAGAAGGTGGGAGCCCGGCCGCGGGAGTGGGGACCCCACGGGTGGAACGGCTCGGGGGTCGGGCCGTGTGGGCTCGGATGGACTGGACGGACTGGGTGTGCGGGTCGGACCGGGCGGGGCCGGGTG
>NZ_QPFC01001122.1:0-1111 GCF_003427465.1 Nocardiopsis sp. TNDT3
CTCCCAACCGGAGGGGGGACAGCCCCTCCCCGCCGTCCCCCGAGGTCAGCACCACGGCTCCGGCCCCGTCCGCGAAGAGGGAGGCCGTGGCCCGGTCGGCGGGGTCGACGAAGCGCGAGTACACCTCGGCTCCGACCACCAGGGCGGGCGGGGCGTCCGGCCTGGAGTGCAGCCAGCACCGCGCGACCTCGAGCGCGTACAGGAATCCGCTGCACGCGGCTCCCACGTCCATGGCGGCCGCGTCGCGGGCGCCGATGCGGCTCTGGATCCGACAGGCCACCGAGGGGCCCAACTCGTCGGGCAGGGACGTGGCGCTGACGATCAGCCCGACCTGGTCCGGACGCAGTCCGGCGGAGGTCAGCGCACGCTCGCAGGCCCGCGCGGCCAGGTCCGAGGTCGCCTCGTCCGGGGCCGCGCGCCTGCGCGCCAGCACCCCCGTGCGCTGGCTTATCCATTCCGCGGAGACCCCCGCGTGTTCTGAGATCCGCTCGTTGGAAACCTCTTCTGCGGGCAGGTATTCGCCTACTCCTGATATTCGAACGGGCAAGGGGGCTCCAGGGCGCTGGGCGAGGCAAAGGGGAAAGCGAAAAGCATCGTTCCCGTCGGATGTCGCGGCAAAACTCCTTTTCTTCTGGTAAGCGAAGAAGGAGGATGCTTCCTCTGGGGTGCTGTGAATCCAGGAGTCGGGAGGTCAGGCGGGCTGTGGTGACCGTGCGGACTCCGGGCGCGCGGGAGGGTTTTCGAGGGTGGTCCTTCGTTGTTCCGGTGAGTGTGGGAGGGTTCGGTGGGCCCCGGTCTGTTCTGGGTATTCGGGGGTTGCGCGCCCTGGCCTGTTCCTGTGCGGGAAAGGGTCGGATATGATTCCGGGCCGCGGTGAGAATATTTCCTCCGGGGGAGTTCCGTCTTCGGATGAAACGCCCGGACACGGTAGGTGCGTAGCTGGTGGATATGTGTGCGAGATGACATGGGAACGGTCTGCCGCCGGCGCTTCGCGGGTGCCGGGCGCGACTGGACGGGACTACGCCGCCCGGCCCCGCTCACGTGCCGGGCCCCATGGCGGAGGAGCACTCCACGACTGGGCGGGGGAACCTACGCCGCAGGGGAGGAGGAC
>NZ_QPFC01001123.1:0-1673 GCF_003427465.1 Nocardiopsis sp. TNDT3
CCACCGGCCCCGCCGGGGCCGCCGCGGCCGGTGGAAAGCGGCGCGGAACGGGGACTCCCGCGCCGCGGGCGGGCCCGCGCGGACTCCTCCGGCCCGGGGCCGGGTCCCCGCGTGTGCCGCGGTCCCCTCAGAGCCGCATGTGGCGCCACTCCCCCGTGGACAGCACCACGGCCCAGGCCCCGGCGATGCGGGCCAGCCCGCGGCGGACCTCGTCCACGACCGCCGGGGTCAGCGGCACGGGGGCCTCGCGTGAGGCCTGGAGGCGCACGGTGACGCGGAGGCCGTCCAGGACCTTCTGGCCCCGGGCGATGGCCTCGTGGTCGGGTTCGGCCCGCCGCTCCAGGACCGCCCGGATGCCGTCGCGCAGGGCGATGGCCTCGTCGAGGTCGGCGAGGGTGATGGGGATGGCTCCCTCGGTGGCCAGGCGGTGCTCGCGCAGGAACCGCGCGAGGTCGGCCCGGTCGGCGAGTCCGGCACCGGTGGAGACGAAGTCCGCGATGAGTTCGGCGGCCGCGCTGTGCCGCGTGGGGGTCGTCATGGGGGCTATCCCACCACGGCCGGCCCCCGGATACCGGCGTTTTCGCGAGCCCGTGGCCACAGGTGGTCATCGTGTACGTGTCCAACGAGACGTGTGGGGACGAAACGGTCGCGATGCTTGCCGGTCCGCCCGCCGTGGGGCTCCGCGCCCGCCCGGCTCAGGCCGCGAGCAGCGCGCGGAGCCCGCGGCGCTCGCGGGGCAGCCCCAGCCGGGCGAGCACGACCAGGAAGTTGGCGAACCGGCCGTCCCAGAAGCCGTCGTGGTCGGCCAGGACCCGGAGGTAGTCGCGCTGGACGGCGGTCAGCTCCGCGGGGTCGCGCGGCGCGGCGGGCCCCGTGGCGGACGGGGCCGCCGACCCGTCGGGACCCGTTTCGGCGCCCGCGTCAGCGGTGGTGCCGTCGTCCGCGTCGGCGGCCGCGCCGCGGCCCGTGTCGGCGGCGCGGAAGGCCAGGTCCAGCAGCGGACCGGCGTCGGCCGCCGCGGTGAGGGGTGAGGTCAGCGGGGCCAGCGCGCGCAGCACCGGGAGCAGGCGCGCGGCGTCCTCGGCGGTGGAGCGCTCGGCGAGTTCCCGGACCAGGGCGAAACGCACGTGGCCGGTGAAGTGGGCGGGACGCCTGGTGAACCAGGCGTCGGCCGCCTCCGGGTCCGCGAGCGCGGCGGCCAGCTCCGCGGTGGCCGCGGGGTTGGCTCGCTGGCCGGGCGCCAGCGCGGCGCAGGCGCGGATGGCGGGGTCGGCGTGGGCGAGGAACTCGGTGGTGTCGGCGCCGCAGGCGCCCAGGGCCAGGACGATCACCGCGCCCTCGTCGCGGGTCTCGGCCATGTCGGCCGCGCCGGACAGGTCGGGCTCCAGCCCGCCGAGCCGGGCCAGGGCGGAGGCGGCCTCCACCGCGCACATGCGCGTGTGCGCGTCGGAGGCGGTCAGGTGGGGTTCGACCGCCGCGTACAGCACGGGCGCGGCGGCGCGCATGTCCGGGCCCACCCTCCGCATGAGCGCGTCCACGGCGGGGGTCTCCCAGACCCCGACCGCCTCGTCCTCGTCGTCGGAGGCCAGTGCGGCGTAGACCCGGTCCAGCTCGGCCCCGGCGGGGGGTTCGGGCACGGGGCCGGGGGGCGTCTGGTGCAGCGCGCTCTCGGC
>NZ_QPFC01001124.1:0-1402 GCF_003427465.1 Nocardiopsis sp. TNDT3
GGGGCCGGGGGCCTGCCCCCGGCCCCGGACGGTCCCCTAGGCGGCGGTCCTCCCCGTCGCCGGGTGCGCCTGGCGGGTGGTGATGATCCCGTCCACCAGGCCGTACTCCTTCGCCTGCTGCGCGGTGAAGATCTTGTCCCGGTCGGTGTCGGCGCGCAGCCGCTCCTGCGTCTGCCCGGTGTGCCGGGCCAGGATCTCCTCCACCTGCGAGCGGACCCGCAGGATCTCCTCGGCCTGGATCTCCAGGTCGGCGGCCACTCCCTGGCCCTCCCCGGAGGGCTGGTGCAGCAGCACCCGCGCGTGCTCCAGGGCCGTGCGCTTGCCCGCCGTGCCCGCCGCCAGCAGCACCGCCGCGGCGGAGGCCGCCTGGCCCATGCACACCGTGGCCACGTCCGCGCGCACGAACCGCATGGTGTCGTAGATGGCGGTCAGCGCGGTGTTCGAGCCGCCCGGCGAGTTGATGTAGAGCTGGATGTCGGTCTCGCTCGACTCGTAGTCGAGGTGGAGCATCTGCGCCATCACCACGTTGGCGACGTCGTCGTCGATCGGCGTGCCCAGGAAGATGATCCGTTCCGACAGCAGTCGGCTGAACACGTCGAAGGACCTCTCGCCGTGGGGCGTGCGCTCCACCACCATCGGCACCGTGTAACGACCGCTCACCGGTCCTCCCCCTTCACGTACGTGGCGAACCCGGGTGCCCCGGCGCCCAGCCGAATGCCTCCGCCGTCCATCTCCGCGACCGACGCGACCACGTGGTCGACGAACCCGTACTCCCTGGCCTCCTGCGCGGTGAACCAGGCGTCGCGGTGCTGGTCCCGGGAGATGGTCTCCTCGGTCTGGCCGGTGTGCTTGGCGATGAGCCGCACCATGGTCTGCTTGGTGTGCGCGAGGTTCTCGGCCTGGATGGCGATGTCGGCGGCCGTCCCGCCCAGGCCCCCGGAGGGCTGGTGCATCATGATCCGCGCGTGCGGCAGGCTGTAGCGCTTGCCCGGCGTGCCGACGCAGGCCAGGAACTGGCCCATGCTGGCCGCGAACCCCATGACCAGGGTGGACACGTCGTTGGGGACGAAGTTCATCACGTCGTAGATGGCCAGTCCGGCCGACACCGAGCCCCCGGGGCTGTTGACGGCCAGCGTGATGTCCCTGCGCGGGTCCTCGTCGGCGAGCAGCAGGATCTGCGCGCACACGCGGTTGGCGCTGGCCTCGTCCACCTGCGTGCCCAGCAGCACGATGCGGCTGCGCAGCAGGCGCGTGGCCAGCTGGTCGTCGAAGGCACCGCCGGAGGTCTCGTCCGAGGCGGCGACATGGGTCGGCATGGCACTCTCCCTTCCCCGGCCCCCGTGGGCCGGTGATCCCAGCCTGCGGCGGCGGGGAGGGAGACTTCCACCGTTTCGGCCCGGGG
>NZ_QPFC01001125.1:0-2183 GCF_003427465.1 Nocardiopsis sp. TNDT3
CCCTCCCCCACACGCGGATACGGCCCCTTCCCACGGGACGCCGACGGGCGGTGACAAGTCCCTGTCCTCTGAGTGAGGGGCTCTGGACTTCTCCGTTGCGTTGGCGTACTCAGAGAGGAGTCGGGGGGGTGCCCCGCGGTACCGGAGAGGCCCGGCACACGACGACCGGTTGGGGGAAGGCCATGACGGAGGCGTGGATGCCCGGCGCCGAGAGGTTCGGCGGTGGGACGAGCAACCGGACACCCCCCGGGATCGGCGCTCCGCGCGCCGTGTGGACGGTGACGGGGTCCGACCCCGGGGCCTGGTCCGCGCGCGAGGAGGCGCGGCGGCTGGTGAACGAGGAGCGCGAGGCGCACCTGGTGTGGAACCCGCTGACCGGCGACGTGGTCCAGACCCTGGCCGCGACCTGCCGCGGACGCCTGCCCTTGGGCGGCACGCACCAGTACGAGCTGTACCACGACCACGGCCATGAGGGGCGGGTGTGTCTGGTGGTGGCGGTGGTGTCCTCGTGGGAGATCCCCTTCACCGACGGCCCGATGCGCGGGCTGTCCCCGATCCTGACGTGGTTGGACTCCTGGGGGGTGGAGCGGGTCTGGCGCGCGGACCCCGCGGAGTCGGTGGCGGGGGCCGTGGACGCGGGGAGCCCGGAGAAGAGGAGCGGGGAAGCGCGGATACCGGGCATGAGGAGCGCGGTGTCGGACACTGTGGCGGCGGGCGTCGCGGCGACGGGTAGCGCGGCCGCGCACAGTGCGACGGCGCCGCACTCCGCCGAGGCCACGCGCGCGGCGCGGGTGGCGCGCGCGTGGGCCAGGGGAGGGCACTTCGGCCACGACCAGGTCCCCGGCTCCTGCGCCAAGGGACCCGGAGGACTGGACACCGCACGGCTGCTGGCCACCGGCCTCGTCCCGCCGCCGAGCGGTCCGCGCGCTCCCGCCGACCCGCGACCCTCCGCGATGAGGTGAGTACAACACGGCAGGAGAAAAATGGTCCGGGTGTCCTGACCACCGGTAATCGGACACCACTGGTTCATCGCCGTTCCGCAACCCTTTAGTCTGTCGCCCATGGGTGGATCTATCGAGCCGGGTTGGTACGCGGACCCGCAGGGCGACGCGCAGACGCTCAGATGGTGGAACGGCAGCGAGTGGACACGGCATACCCGTTCCCTGAGCGAGCTCCAGGGCGGTGGCGATCCGGGAGACGAGGAGGCCGCGACCACCCACCTGGGCGGATCCGGACAGGGCGGGTCCGGACAGGGCGCCCCCGCCTCCGACGAGGAGGATCCCGGAACGGTGCGGCTGGGCCCCTCCCAGACGCAGTCGGCGGCACCGATCGACGACGAGCCCAGCACCATGCGCATCAACCCCTCCTGGGCGCGGGGCGGCGACGATGACGAGGAGCCCACCGCCGACCTGAGCGGCACGAACTCCACGATGCGCGTCGACCCGGCCGACCTCCCGGGCCGCGGCGGCGGCCCGGGGACGGACGGCGGGTACGGGTCGGGCGACGGGGCGACCGTGCGGGTCAACCCGGGCGACCTTCCCCGGCGCGACGAGGACGAACTGCCCACCGCCGACCTCACCGACGACGAGATCCCCACGTCCAACCTGACCGACGACGACCTGGGCGGTGAGGCGCCGCGCACCGCGGTGTTCGACCCGGGTGGTCCCGGTGCTTCCGGCACTCCTGGTGCCCCCGGTGCCCCCGGGTCGGCGGGGACTCCGAGTGAGGCGCCGCGCACCGCCGTGTTCGACCCGAACGACCCCGCGCTCCCGGGCGGCGGGACCTCCGGTACGGCCGTGTTCGACCCGGCCGACCCGGCCTTCTCCGGAGGCGGGGCCGCAGGGGGCGGGACCGCCGGTACCGCGGTGTTCAACCCCTCGGGTGGCGAACCCTCCGGTACGGCCGTGTTCAACCCGGGCGACCCCGCCTTCTCGGGAGGCGCGGACGAGGGGAACAAGAAGGGCGGCAAGTTCAACAAGTTCCTGGGCAGCCTCAAGGAGGGCTGGTCCGACCTGTCCGAGGAGCGCAAGGAGCAGCGCCGCCACTCCGAGGAGGAGGCGGCCAAGCGGCGTGAGGAGGAGCGGGTCCGCAGGGAGGCCGAACTCCAGGAGGAGGCCAAGCGCCGCGAGGAGGAGGCCCGGCGCCGCGCCGAGGAGCAGCCCCCGGGCGCGCAGGGGCCGGGC
>NZ_QPFC01001126.1:0-1918 GCF_003427465.1 Nocardiopsis sp. TNDT3
GGCCCCCGCGCGCCGACACCGCCGCCGGTCGTTGGCGGTGCGCCGTGCGGCGATCTATCTTCGACGTGTCTCGAAAAGTGGACGCCCGCGCAGTCCCCGCTGGAGGGAGCACCATGTCCGACCTGCCGATCGGCTACTGGCTCAAGCACCTGGACCGGCTCATCGAGAACGACCTGGACCGGACCCTGGCCGCGGAGTCGCTGGGGCGCCGCCACTGGCAGGTGCTCCACTCCCTGCACACCGACCCCGGCACGATCGCCGACCTGGACCGCAGGCTCGCCGCGTTCCTGGACGAGGACGAGTACAGCGTCACCCCGGTGGTGGAGGAGCTGCGTCGGCGCGGTTGGGTGGAGGGCCTGGTCTCCCTGAACCTCAGCACGGCGGGAGAGGCCGCGCACGAGACCCTCTTCGCCAGGGTCGACGAGGCCCGCCGCCGTATCTCGCGGGGGATCAGCGACGAGGAGTACCGGACCGCGGTCGACGTGCTGGAGCGGATGTCGGCCAACCTCGAACAGGGTTGACGCGGCCGGACCCCGCCCGGCCGCGTCCCGGTCAGGGGGCGGGCAGTTCCCGGGTGAGCTCGACGAAGGCCAGATCCGCGCGCTTGGGCAGACCGAAAGTCGCGTCACCGTAGGGGAAGGGTTCGGTCTTGCCGGTGTTGGTGTAGCCGCGGCGCTCGTACCAGGCGATCAGCTCCGGGCGCTGCTTGAGCACCTTCATCCGCATCAGGCGGCAGCCCCACTCGCGCACCGCCGTGTCCTCGGCCTCGGCCAGGACCCGCTTGCCCAGGCCCCCGCCCTGGATGCCGGGCCGCACCGAGAACATACCGAAGTAGGCGCCGTTGACGCCGCGCTGGAGCTCGCAGCAGGCCACGATCCGACCCTCGGCCTCGGCGACCAGCACGATCGTGTTGGTGCGCGCCAGCAGCTCGGCCATGCCCCCGGCGTCCACGCGCTGGCCGTCGAGCAGGTCGGCCTCGGTGGTCCAGCCCTGCTTGGATGAGTCGCCGCGGTAGCAGGAGTTGACCAGCTCGACGAGCTCGGGGACGTCATCGGTGACGGCGGTCCTGTAGACCAGGTCGGTCCAGGGCCCCGAAGCCGTCTCACTGCTGGTGGTCACACGCATCTCCCCTGTTGGTTCCGGCCGCTGGCACCCCCAGTATCGGCCACCGGACATAGCGAAGAACACAGACCCCTGGGGCAAGAGGGGCGCAAGGGGCATCCGGATCACGGCGGCGGAGGAACACCGTGCAAGGGGATCCCGGCGCCGTGTGAGCGCGGGGCCGCCACCGACCCCGTGGTCCGTGGTGGTTTCCGTGGTCAGCACGGAGGCGCCGCGCACCCCCGCCGGGAGAGGCTGTGGACACGGAGGCCGGCACGGCCGCACACACCGGGCCGACCGCGGCCCGCAACCGAGGGAGTGACCATGACCAGCACCGCCAACGGCACGTACGAGGGGTTCTCGGCCGAGGAACGGGCCGCGATGAAGGACCACGCCCGGGAGCAGAAGAAGGCGGCGCGCCGCGCCTCGCGCGCGGAGAAGGCGGCGGAGGCGGAGCGCGACGTGCTCGCCAAGATCGCCGGGATGCGGGACTCGGACCGGGTCATGGCCGAGCGCGTCCACGCCGTCGTCACGGCCAACGCCCCGGCCCTCGCGCCGAAGCTCTGGTACGGGATGCCCGCCTACGCGCTGGACGGCAAGGTCGTCTGCCACTTCCAGGGCGCGGCCAAGTTCGGGACGCGCTACGCGACGCTCGGGTTCAGCGACCTGGCCCAGCTGGACGAGGGCACGATGTGGGCGACCGGTTTCGCCCTGACCGAGGTGACGGACGAGACGGAGGCGCGCATCGCCGAACTGGTGAGGCGTGCGGTGAGCTGAGGCGCGGTCACCGGGTTCACGCGGTCACCGGCCCCGGCCC
>NZ_QPFC01000123.1:0-12502 GCF_003427465.1 Nocardiopsis sp. TNDT3
CCGGCTCCGCGCCGGTCCCCCCTCCTCGTTCCGCCCTCTGCTGGAGGCGCGGCCCCTACCGGGTCAGACCTTGGTCACGTCCTCCATGACCTTGTCCGGGTCCCTCCAGTCGGGGTGGGCGAAGAACTTGCGCGTCTCAGCCACGATGACCGGGGACAGCAGCAGGAGGCCGATGAGGTTGGGCAGGGCCATCAGGCCGTTGGCGATGTCGCTGAACAGCCAGACCGAGTCCAGGCTGGCGACCGAGCCCACGTAGATGACGGCGATGAACACCAGGCGGTAGGGCAGGACCAGGCGGCGGCCGCCCAGGAACACCATGCAGCGCTCGCCGTAGTAGGCCCATCCGAGCAGGGTGGTGAGGGCGAACACGGCCACCGCGACGGCCACGATGACAGCGCCGGCCGGGGCGAGCGCGGGGCTGATCGCCCCCAGGCCCTCGGAGACCGCGTTGCTGGTCATCAGCGAGCCGTCCGCCTGGCCGTCGGTCCAGACGCCGGTGGTGATGATGACCAGGCAGGTCATGGTGACCACGATGATGGTGTCGATGAAGGTCTGGGTCATCGAGACCATGGCCTGGCGGACCGGCTGGTTGGTCTTGGCCGAGGCGGCGGCGATACCGCCTGTGCCCAGGCCCGACTCGTTGGAGAAGATGCCGCGGGCGAAGCCCTGCTGGATGGCGAGCATGATGCCCGCGCCGGCGAAGCCGCCCGTGGCCGCGGTGCCGGTGAAGGCGTCGGTCACCACGAGCTGGAGCGCGGGGAGGATCGCGGCCCAGTTGACGGCCAGGATGACCAGGCAGATGCCCACGTAGCCGACGATCATGATCGGCACGAGGCCGGAGGCGACGCGGCCGATGCTCTTGATGCCGCCGAGGATGACGGCGCCCGCCAGGACCACCAGCGCCAGGCCCACCATCCACGGCTCCAGCGGCGTGATGCTGGTGATCTGCTGCGAGACGGCGTTGGCCTGGGTGCCGTTGCCGATGCCGAAGGCGGCGATGGCGCCGAAGACCGCGAAGGCCACGCCCAGGGTGGTTCCCAGGCCGCCGGGGATCCCGTACTTGAGGTAGTACATCGGGCCGCCGCTCTGTTCGCCCTTGGCGTCGGTGCGGCGGAACTTCACGCCAAGGAGGGCCTCGCTGTACTTGGTGGCCATACCGAGGAAGCCGACGACCCACATCCAGAACAGCGCGCCGGGGCCGCCGACGCCGATGGCGAGCGCGGCGCCGGCGATGTTGCCGACGCCGACGGTGGCGGCCAGGGCCGTGCTCAGCGCCTGGTAGTGGGAGATGTCGCCCTCGACGGAGTCGTCCTCCTTGCGCCGGACGATGGCGAGCCACAGCGCGTGCGGCAGGCGGAAGAGCTGGAGCAACCGGAGACGGACGGTGAGGAACAGGCCGACACCGAACAGCAGCGGAATGAGGACGAAGGGCCCCCAGATGATGCTGCTGGCGAGGCTCGCCATTTCGAGCAGTTGGTCCACAGGGGATCTCCCTATCGGTGAGTGTGTGGGGACGAAGGCCGCCGGTACCGAAGTACGGGGGATCCGACGCCCTCGCGATCGCTTCGGCACTGGTGGAGGCCCGCGATATCGGCAAAGAATCGCATCGACGCGTAACGAACACATCACATGTGTTCCACATGCCTGTTTCTTCGGGAACTTCCGGTTCCATTTCCGCGTACCGCGCGGGTGGGGCGGTGTCCTCCGGAGGCTTCCGCGCTCGTCGGGGGCTCGGTCCCGGGGCTCCGCCCGGACGGCGGCACACCAGATGGAGCCGGTGCGGCCCACGCGGAACACGGCACGGCACGGCACGCGGTCCGGTCGTACGGACGGCGGGCCGGTGCAGCCGCTGTGGGCCTGGTACGACCACGACGGGCTCCGGGTCACCATGTCCCGAACGGACCCGACCGGCACGGACGGAGCGGCCCCGACCGGTGTGGACCGCGGGGGTCCTAGGCGCGGTCCTCCTCGTCGGCCTGGGCCAGGGCGAGCCTGCTGAGGGCCGCCGCGGCCTCGTCGGGGTCCGCGCCCTGACCCACCGCCACGCCCAGGAGGTAGGTGGTGAGGGGCGCGGCGGGCCGGGCCACGGAGTGGGCGGCGTCCCGGGCGAGGTCGAGCACCCGGTCGACATCCTCCTTGCGGAGCGGTTCGGTGCCGGTCAGGCCCAGTTCGCTTCGGACTGCTTCGGCCCATTCCACGAGGGTCACCGCATGACTCCTTAGAGCAATATATTGGCTACATTCAGCAATCATATCCACCGGGGGGTCACCCGGTGGACACACGGGCGCACGGGCACGGTCACCGACCGCTCGGACTGCCCACGCCTGGTCTTCGGGCGCGGTTCCCCCGCACCCAAACCGAGGTTCATCCCACGAGCCTAGCGTCGGAGACAGCCGTCCCCGGCGTAGGCAGCCGTCCCCCCGGCGTTGGGAGCCACCCGCATGTCCCCGACCGACCGTACGTCTCCGGCCACGCGCATGTCCCCGGCCGCTCACCCGTCCCCGGCCACACGTGTACCCTCCGTGCCCTCGGCCGCTCCCCGAACGGCGGCCGACCACGCGTCCGCCCGCGTTCCCGCTGCCGGGCACCGGGCTCCGGCCGCCCACACGCCCCCGCTCGACCGCGTGCTCCCGGCCGACGCCCGGGGGCCGCTGAGGGTGGCGATCGTGACGGAGTCCTTCCTCCCCCAGGTCAACGGGGTGACCAACTCCGTGTGCCGGGTCGCCGACCTGCTGGCCGCGCGCGGCCACGAGGCCCTGGTACTGGCCCCCGGGCCCGGTCCCTCCTCCTACGCGGGTTTCCCGGTGGTCCGACTCCCCTCCGTGCCCCTGCCGTTCTACCGCGACTTCTCCGTGGGGCTGCCCGCGCGGCGCGTGATGACCGCGGCGATCCGCGCCTTCGCCCCCGACGTGCTGCACCTGGCCTCGCCCGCCCTGCTCGGGGCGGCGGCCGTGGAGACCGCACGGCGGTGGGCGCTGCCGACCGTGGCGGTCTTCCAGACCGACCTCCCCGGCTTCGCCGGGCGCTACCGCCTGCCCGGCGGGGACGCCCTGTGGTCGCTGCTGCGGCGCACGCACGCCGCGGTGGACCGCACGCTGGCGCCGTCCTCGGCCACCATGGAGGCGCTGTCCGCGCGGGGGTTCCCCCGCCTGGACCTGTGGCGCCGCGGGGTCGACGCCCAGCGCTTCTCCCCCGCGCACCGCGACGAGGAACTGCGGCGCGGGCTCGCTCCCCACGGGGAGACGATCGTGGGCTACGTGGGGCGGCTGGCCAGGGACAAGCGGGTGGAGATGCTCGAACACGTGTCCCGCCTGCGCGGGATCAGGCTGGTCGTGGTGGGGGACGGCCCCGAGCGTGCGCGCCTGCGCAGGCGCCTGCCCGACGCGGTGTTCACCGGGCAGCGCACCGGCGGTGACCTGTCGCGCCTGTACGCGTCCATGGACGTGTTCGTGCACACCGGGGCGGACGAGACGTTCTGCCAGGCCGTCCAGGAGGCGCTGGCCTCGGGGGTGCCGGTGGTGGCCCCCGCCTCGGGCGGGCCGCTGGACCTGGTGGTGCCCGAACACAACGGACTGCTGTACGCCCCGGACTCGGTGCGCGAACTGCGGGTGGCGGTGGGGCGGCTGGCCCACAACCGCCAGGTGCGGGAGCGGATGGCGCGGGGCGCACGGCCCTCGGTGGAGCACCGTACGTGGGAGGCGGTCGGTGAGCAGCTGCTCGACCACTACCGGGCGGTGATCGCCTCCAGCGCGGAACTGGCCGCACGCGAGGCGGGGGCGGAAGGCGCACCGTCGGGTCCGAGGTGAGCGCCGGGGCGGCGGCGCCCACGCGGCGGACCGTACCGGACCCTCGGCGCCGGGGCGCGGACGTGCCGCCGGAGTGGGGGTGGTGTGCCGCGGAGGGACCGCGACCTCCCGCCGCACGGAGCCGGACAGGGATCCGGCCTCCCCCGGAAGGAGCGGCCGGGGGAGGCCGGATGACGGTGCGTCCGCCCCGCCCCCTTACAACGGGGCGGACGCGGGGAGCGGTCAGCTGACCGCCTGTGGTTCGGCGGACCGGGGCAGGACGGCCCCGGTGTCGGCGCCCGTGGGGAGCAGCGTGCCCAGGACCTCGTCGAGGCGGTCCAGGTGTGCGCGGATCCAGGGCAGCGCCAGCGGGTCCGTGGCGGCGAGGGCGGCGTAGCGGCGTTCCTCGGTGTCGCCGTAGAGCAGGCTGGTGGCGACCCGCATGCGCAGGGCCTCCGCGCCCTCCCCGAACTCCGCGGCGGGCAGCACGCCCATCCCGAAGCGGTCCAGCAGCAGCCCGGTCAGGTCCGGGCCGGTGGCCACACCGTGGAGGGCGGCCAGCCGCTCCCGGACCGGCTCGAAGTCGGGGTAGAGGTAGAAGGCCGCCCGGGGTGCGGCCACGGTCGCGCCCGCGCGGGCGAAGGCCCCGGTGACCGCCCCTGCGACGATGCCGTGCAGACGGCGGCTGCGGTCGACGTGGTCGAGGAGTTCGGCGGGTTCGGTGAAGGCGTGCGCCGCTGCCTCCTGGACGGGGGCGGCCGGGCTCGACCAGATCTCGCTGGCCACCCCGAGCAGCCCGCCGCGCAGGCGGTGGCCGATCTCGGAGTCGGGCAGGCGTACGACGCCGATGCGCCAGCCGCCCAGGGCCAGGTTCTTGCTCAGCCCGGTGGAGACGACGGTGCGCTCGGGCGCGTACTCGGCGGGGCTGTGCACCTCGGCGGGCTCCTCGCCGGGGGCCGCGGGGTGGAGGAGGTCGCGGTAGATCTCGTCGGAGATGACGATCAGGTCGAGTTCGCGGGCCACCTCGCACAGGCGCCGGACGGTGTCGGCGCCGGCCACGGTGCCGGTCGGGTTGTCGGGAACGGTGACGATGACGGCGTTGACCGCGCGCCCCTGCTCACGGGCGGCGGTGACGGCGGCGTGCAGCAGGTCCGGCTGGGGTACGCCCCCCTCACCGGTGGCGGTGGGGACCATGACGGGCCGCTGCCCCACCAGGCGGCTCTGCGCGGCGTAGCTGACCCAGCTGGGCGCGGCGATCGCGGTGTCGCCGCCGATCTCCAGCAGGAGGCTGTACAGGAGCGGCTTGCTGCCGGGCCCGGCGATGACCAGTCCGGGGTCGGTGGGCAGCCCGCGGCGCTCCCAGTACCCGGCGGCGGCCTCGCGCAGGGCCGCGGACCCGGCGACGGGCCCGTAGGCGTTGGCGCCGTTCCCCGCGGTGAGCCGGTCGCGCATGACCGGGTGGACCGGGAGTCCGGCCTCGCCGAAGCCCAGGGGGAGCACGCGGACTCCCTGGCGGCGCTTCTCGGCGAGCGCTTCGTTGACGGCGAGGGTCGCGGACACAGTGACGGTCATCGAGGACTCATCTCCGGTTTGTCGTGAATGCGGGTGATGCGTGGACTGCCGCTCCACCTGGGAAGACGGCCCGTCACCCCACAGACTGCCCAGGTTCGGGCATCAGTACAAGCGCGTCTTTTCGATGCTGAGCGTAAGCTTCTCTTATGCTCGATCTGCGTCGTCTGCACGTCCTCCGCGAGTTCAGCGTCCGGGGGACCATCGCCGCCACCGCCGCCGCCCTCGGTTACACGCCCTCGGCCGTGTCCCAGCAACTGGCCACCCTGGAGCGGGAGACGGGCGTCGCGCTGCTGGACCGCTCCGCGCGGGGCGCCGAGCTCACGGACGCCGGACGGCTGCTGGTGACCCAGGCCGAGGACATCCTGGCGCTGGTGGAGGCGACCGAGTCGGTGCTCGCCGAGCAGTCCGACCTGGCGCTGGGCGTGGTCACCGTCACGGCGTTCCCGACCGCCGCCGTGGCGTTCGCGCCCCTGTTGGTGCCGCCGCTGCGCCGGCACGAGGGGATGCAGCTGCTGCTGCGCCAGACCCTGCTGGCGACGGGGACCCAGCAGGTGCGCTCACGGGAGGTGGACATCGCCCTGGTCGACGACTGGTCCGGACAGCACCCCGGGCGCGGGCCGGAGGGCGGCCTGCGGCACATCAACCTGATGCGCGACCCGATGGTGCTGGCGGTGCCCCGGGGGCACGCGCTGGCCGATCCCTCGACGCCGGTGGTGCTGGAGGGACTGCTGAACGAGTCGTGGATCGTGACGCCCGAGAGCGAGCGTTCGCGCTACGGAACGGACCGGCTCCTGTCCGAGGTGGGCGGGCTGCCCTCCGCGGCCTGGGAGTTCGAGGGGCTGGGAACGGTGCTGAGCCTGGTCTCGCGCGGGATCGGGATCGCCGCGGTCCCGGCCCTGGCGATGGTGGGGGCCCCGGCGGGGCTCGTCTACCGGAGGCTGCCCGCGTCCGCGCCCGAGCGGCACGTGTACGCGGTGGTGCGGTCGGTGGCGGCGAGGCGGCCGGCGGTGCAGGTGACGCTGGCGGCGTTGAGGGACGCCGCGCAGCAGGTGAACAGGGAGATCGCCGGGATCATGGTGGCCTGACCACCGGCTCCGGGCCGCCACGCACCGTCGCGACCGGGTCCTGTGTCAGCACGCGCTCCACGGGTGCCCGGCCGCTGGCACCGGTCCGCTGCGCGCCGACCCCGCCGGGCCCCGTCGGCCCGTGCTCCACGGGCACGCGGCCGGACCCGCCGAGGGCCGGTCCCCTTCGGCGGGGCACCACGGTCCGTTCCGGCCCCGGGGCGAACCCTCCGGGAGGGGCCTCCTGGAACGACGCGTGGCCCGAACCCCCCGGGGTCGGACCACGTTCGTCGTCGTTCACTCTTTCTCCCTGCCGCGTGTCCGGTCGATCCGGCGGCGCAGTCTGCGGCAGACGTGGAGTGCCCGGTCACGGTCGTCTCGGGCGTTCCACCATCGGGCGTAGGCTTCCAGTCTCCTTTTGCGCAGTGCCTCCAGCTCGGCCTCCATCCGGTTCACCCGGTGCTCCAGGTCGATGCGCTCGCGTTCGAACACCGACATGTCGCGCTCGTGGAACCCCGCCTCCCGCTCGGCGCTGACGAGCCGATCGGTGAGGCCCTCGGTGGGGTTGCCCCGGCCGGTCTGTGCACTGATCCCTTCGAACCACACAACATCTTGTGTATCCCGCACGGGGACAACATCACCGGTCGCTACGCAAAGAATACGGAAAGTGGCAGAAGAATCGAAACATCAACCAAACGGCTCTTTCGGACACCTCAGGCGGCGACCAGCCCCTCCACCCGCGCGGGAGCCGTGCCCCGCAGACGGGTGTAGACCTCCTCGAACCGCTCCAGGGACCGGTGGTGGTCGTGCCGCCGCGCGAGCTCACGGCTGGCCGCGCCGAGCGCGCGCCGACCGGGGCCGAGCACGAGGAGCAGCCGGTCCGCCAGGCGCACGGGGTCGCCCGGCGGGAAGAGGAACCCGTTGCGCCCCTCCTCCACCAGGTGCGGCAGCGCCATCGCGTCCGCGGCCACCACCGGCAGACCGGTGGACATCGCCTCCAGGGTGGCGATGCTCTGCAACTCGGCCACACCCGCGATGGCGAAGGCGTCCCCCGCCGCGTAGACCAGGGGCAGGTCCTCGTCCGGGACGAACCCCAGGAAGAACACCCGGTCCGCCACCCCCAGCTCCGCGGCCAGCGCGCGCAGCTCCTCCTCGCGCTGACCGGTCCCGGCCAGGGCCAGCTGGGCGTCGCGTTCGGGCACGATCCGCGCGAGCGCCCGGATGGTGTCGTCGATCCTCTTCTCCGCGTCCAGCCTGCCCACGAACACGATCGTGTCCCGGTCGGGCAGACCGAACAGGCGCCGGGCCGCGGCGGGGTCCTCGTGGGGGCGGAACCGCTCCAGGTCGATCCCGCACGAGATGGCCTCGACCTCACGCGTGAACCCCTTCTCCCGCAGGAGCCGGGCCGCCCGCGGGGTCGGCGTGGTCACGTGGTCTGCCTCCCCCGCCACCCGGACCATGTCCCTCCAGGCCAGGAGGCCCGCGAGTTCCTGCATCGGCGCGGGGATCCGGGCGTGCGCGTACAGATTGTCCGGCATGAAGTGGTTGGTGAGCACGACGGGGACGCCTGCGGCACGGCCCCTGCGCATCGCCGAGCGGCTGAGCGGGAAGTGGCTCTGCGCGTGCACGACGTCGGGGTCCAGGCGCTCGATGACCCTGGCGATGTGCCCGCCCATCCCCAGCGGGACGGCGGCGCGCATGAAGGGGATGGGGGCCGAGCGCAGGCGGTGCTCGGTCACCGCGCCGTTGACCGTGACGTGGGGTTCGCCCCGCTCGGAGGGGCACACCACGTGGACCCGGTGCCCCCGTCCGGCCAGTCCCTCGGCCAGGCGGTGGGTGAAGTATCCGGCCCCGTTGACGTCGGGGGGATAGGTGTCGCTGGCGATCAGGACGCGCAGCGGGCGTTCGGCCATGGTGGTCTCTCCTCAGCGTTCGGTGTCGGCGGCGACGACCTCGGGGTTGCGGTGGCGCGCCTGGGCGAGGGCGATGGTCCCGGCGACGGCGAGGCAGGCGAAGACCAGCGCGCCGATCTGGGCGGGAAGGGTCCGCGGCGCGCCCTCGCCCAGGAGGAGGGCGCCGATGGCCACGCCGACCACGGGGTCGGTGATCAGGAGGGTCGCGTAGGCGGCGGTGAAGTGCCCGGTGCGGTAGGCGTTCTGCATCAGGAGGGCGCCGAAGACCGCCGCGACCACCGCGAGCGGGGTCAGCCAGCTGATCAGGCTGGTCCAGTCCCCGACGGCGTTGGCGGCCAGGACGCGGGCCAGGCCGGACGTGGTGCCCATGGCCGCCCCGCCCGCCAGGGCGAGCAGGAGGGCCCGGGCCCCGTTGTTCATCCGGTGCGCCGTGAAGTGGACGACGGCTCCCGCGCCGAGGACGACCCCGGTGAGCGCCAGTGCCGTGCCGGTGCTCATGACGGGGCTGTCGGCGGTGTGCGGGAACAGGGAGATCACCCCGGTGAGGCCCACCATGACGGCGATTCCGGCGATGATCTGGGAGGGACTGACCCGGCGGCGGTTGAACAGGGCCGACAGCACGATGGCGAACAGCAGGCCGGTCACGCCGATCGGCTGGATGATGGTCAGCGGCGCGCCGCTGAGGGCCAGCAGGTGCAGTCCCGCGCCGAGGACGGCGGCCGCGCTGCCGATCATCCAGCGGGGCTGACGCAGCAGGTGCAGCAGGAACCCCGCCTTCGCCACCCGGCCGCCGGGGGCGCGGACGGCGTCGCGCTCCTGGAGGGCGGAACCCAGTGCCAGGGTGAACGCCCCGGCCACGGCGATGAGGATCGGCACCAGCATCAGCGCCACCGCCCCACGGGTGTCCCCCGTCTCCTGAACATCGCCGAACCCCCTGTGTCCCGCCGTCTCGGCAACGGTACGGACGGGCCCCGCCTCACGGCGATAACGCCAGCCCCCCATCCGTCGTGGTGGTAACCCCACCACGTCCGCACCTACCCGGTACCGGTTTCGGTACCACGTCGTCTCGGGGTACGGGCGACCGTTTGTCCGTGGGGGGTGTGCCCGGGAGGAGCCACGTGACACTATGGCCGGTATTGGTCTAGACCGGATAGGAGCGGTTCGCCGTGCCCGACACTTCCCCCTCCCTCGTCCCCCGTCCCCACACCTCGGCTCCGGGAGACGCCGGGGGCCTCACGCTGACCGCCTCGACCAGGGTGTCCGCCGACCCCGACGCCCGGGGCACGCTCGCGTGGCTCCAGCGTGAACTCGGGGCGGCCACCGGCCTCCCCCTGGCCACCGGCGACGAGGCCAGCGCCCAGATCCGGCTGAGCGTGGACCCCGAGGCGGGTCTGGGCCGCGAGGGCTACCGGCTGATCGTGGACGCCGAGGGAGCGATCATCGTGGGCAACGACCCCGCCGGGGTGTTCTACGGTGCGCAGACCCTGCGCCAGCTGCTGCCCGCCGACGTCTACCGGGACGCCCCGCTGGGCGGCGCCGAGTGGGCCCTGCCCGCCGTGAGCGTCACCGACGCGCCCCGTTTTCGCTGGCGGGGCGTGATGCTGGACGTGGCCCGTCACTTCGTGCCCAAGCGCGAGGTGCTGCGGTTCATCGACCTGCTGGCCATGCACAAGCTCAACGTCCTGCACCTGCACCTGACCGACGACCAGGGGTGGCGCGTGGAGATCCGCCGCTACCCGAAGCTGACCGAGGTGGGCTCCTGGCGGACCCGGAGCCAGGTGGGCGCCGCGAAGCCGCCGGTGTTCGACGAGCGCCCGCACGGCGGCTTCTTCACGCAGGACGACATCCGCGAGATCGTCGCCTACGCCGACGCCCGGCACGTGGCCGTCGTCCCCGAGATCGACGTGCCCGGCCACTCGCAGGCCGCCATCCACGCCTACCCCGAGCTGGGCGAGTGCGGACGGATCCCGGTCGGCGACCAGTGGGGGATCTTCGAGGAGGTGCTCGCGGTCACCGACAACGTCCTGGAGTTCTACCGCAACGTCCTGGACGAGCTGATCGAACTGTTCCCGAGCACGTACGTGCACGTGGGCGGCGACGAGTGCCCCAAGACCCAGTGGCGGGCGAGCGCGTCCGCGCAGCGGCGGATCAAGGAGGAGGGGCTGGCCGACGAGGACGAGCTGCAGAGCTGGTTCATCCGCCAGCTGGACGAGCACCTGACCTCGCGCGGCCGCCGCCTGGTCGGCTGGGACGAGATCCTGGAGGGAGGGCTCGCGCCGGGGGCGACCGTGATGTCGTGGCGCGGCGAGGAGGGGGGTGTCGCGGCCGCGCGGGCCGGTCACGACGTGGTCATGAGCCCCACCCGCACCTCCTACCTGGACTACCGGCAGTCGGAGTCCGGGGACGAGCCCGTCCCGGTGGGCACGCTGCTGCGGACCGAGGACGTGTACCTGGCCGAGCCGGTCCCCCCGGGGCTGACCGAGCAGGAGGCCCGGCACGTGCTGGGCGCGCAGGTGAACGTGTGGACCGAGCACATCGACTCGCCGCGCAGGCTGGACTACATGGTCTTTCCCAGGCTGTCGGCCTTCGCCGAGCAGGTGTGGTCGTCCGGTGAGCGCGACTACGCCGAGTTCGAGCCCCGGCTGAGGCGGCACCTGGAGCGGCTCGACGCGGCCGGGGTGGAGTACCGGCCGCTGGAGGGGCCGCGCCCGTGGCACACCCGCCCGGGGGTGGTGGGCTGGGGGTGACCCCGCGACCCCGGGAGCCGGAGGCGCTCCCGGGGCGCCGGAGCCCGGAAAGCACGGCCGGGGAGGCCCGGGCCCCTGCGGCGCCGGTCCTGCGGGCGCCTCCCCCGGGGATCAGAAGTAGGTGGCCGCCATCTCCACGACGGTGTCGGCGTCGTCCACCACCGGCAGGACCCGCCAGCGGTCGAAGGCCGTGCACGGGTGCGAGATCCCGAAGGAGACCAGGTCGCCGGGGCTGACCCGCAGTCCCGGCGCGATCCTCAGGTAGGCGTGGTGGTCGTTGAGGTCGGTCACCTCCATGCCCCCGGCCTCCACGGTCGCGCCGTCCGCGCGGCGCAGGCGGCGCGGCACGGGGAACCCCTGGTCGTGGTTGGCGTCGCGTCGCCCCATGCCGACGATCGCCAACCCCTCCTCCGGGACGGAGGTCACCTGGGCCCACAGCTCCAGGGCCCCGGCCAGCGCGTCGGGGCCCTCCGGCAGGCGTCGGTAGGGCGTGGTGCGCCGGTACAGGCCGTCGTCGTGGACCACGTAGGCACCGCTGCGCAGGATCGGCAGGACGTCCCCGCGTCCGCCGAGCTCCTCGGCGACCAGGTCGAACCACGCGCTGCCGCCCACCGACAGCACCGGCCTCTCCAGGCCGTGCCGGGCGGCCAGCGCCGCGGCGTCGCCGACCAGGTCGCGCAGGAAACCGCGCACGCCGTCGGCGTCGCCGAGCGACCCCTCGTAGCCCGCCACCCCGGCCGGTTCCAGGCCCGGCGCCCCGGCGACGGCCTCGGCCACCGCGAGCAGTTCCTCCCGGGTGCGGCAGCCGGTGCGCCCGCCGGGGACCCCCCGCTCGACCAGCACCCGCAGGGGCCGCCCGGCGGGGCCTCCGCCGGGCCGGTCGGCGGCCGCCTCCGCGGCGACCGCCACCCCCTCGGCGGAGTCGGCGTAGAAGAGGAACTCGAAGTCGGGGTCCTCGTCCAGCTCACCGGCCGCCCAGCGCAGCACCCGGCCGTCGAGCAGCTCGTTGGCGAGCAGGATCCGGCGCACGCCGAACCGCCGGAAGTCCAGGACCTGGTTGGCGCTGGCGGCGGAGACCCCCCAAGCGCCCGCGTCCAGCTGGCGCTGGATGAGGGCCGGAGCCATGGAGGTCTTGCCGTGCGGGGCGAACAGCAGCCGGTGGCGCTCGGCGAAGTCGGCGAGCGCGGCGATGTTGCGGTCCAGCGCGGAGGCGCGCAGGACCATCAGCGGCCAGGTGAAGGGGCCGGTGAACAGGTGGTCGCGGCGGGCCGCGAACTCCTCCAGGGGAATCGGGGCGTCCGTCCACCACAGGCCCTTGGTGCGCCAGTCGACGTGTTCCCGGGGGATGGTCAGCCGATCGCTCACGTGGTGTCCGCCTCCTGGTCCGAACGCCCCGCTTCCGGGGAGACCGCGGCGCGGTC
>NZ_QPFC01001127.1:0-1999 GCF_003427465.1 Nocardiopsis sp. TNDT3
AAACCGCCGATTTGGCGGGGCGCGGAACACCTGATAAAGTAAAGACACAACAAAGCGGAAACGCACAACGCCTTCGGCGGAAAAGCTCACAGGAGCTTGTACACGAAGAGCGGTTGTTTCTTGAGAACTCAACAGCGCGTGTTTGATTTTCTTTAAGCCATGTTTGTTTTGGCCCCGTCACACAGAACCACTCGGTTCGTGTGCGGAGGTTCCTTTGATTAGCCGGGGTGACCCGGTTGGTCAGGATTACTTCTAGGTTTACCCGCCCAGACGGCTCCTTCGGGGGACGCGGGTCGGGTTGAGTGACCTTTATGGAGAGTTTGATCCTGGCTCAGGACGAACGCTGGCGGCGTGCTTAACACATGCAAGTCGAGCGGTAAGGCCCTTCGGGGTACACGAGCGGCGAACGGGTGAGTAACACGTGAGCAACCTGCCCCTGACTCTGGGATAAGCGGTGGAAACGCCGTCTAATACCGGATACGACCCGCCACCTCATGGTGGAGGGTGGAAAGTTTTTCGGTCAGGGATGGGCTCGCGGCCTATCAGCTTGTTGGTGGGGTAACGGCCTACCAAGGCGATTACGGGTAGCCGGCCTGAGAGGGCGACCGGCCACACTGGGACTGAGACACGGCCCAGACTCCTGCGGGAGGCAGCAGTGGGGAATATTGCGCAATGGGCGAAAGCCTGACGCAGCGACGCCGCGTGGGGGATGACGGCCTTCGGGTTGTAAACCTCTTTTACCACCAACGCAGGCTTCCAGTTCTCTGGAGGTTGACGGTAGGTGGGGAATAAGGACCGGCTAACTACGTGCCAGCAGCCGCGGTAATACGTAGGGTCCGAGCGTTGTCCGGAATTATTGGGCGTAAAGAGCTCGTAGGCGGCGTGTCGCGTCTGCTGTGAAAGACCGGGGCTTAACTCCGGTTCTGCAGTGGATACGGGCATGCTAGAGGTAGGTAGGGGAGACTGGAATTCCTGGTGTAGCGGTGAAATGCGCAGATATCAGGAGGAACACCGGTGGCGAAGGCGGGTCTCTGGGCCTTACCTGACGCTGAGGAGCGAAAGCATGGGGAGCGAACAGGATTAGATACCCTGGTAGTCCATGCCGTAAACGTTGGGCGCTAGGTGTGGGGACTTTCCACGGTTTCCGCGCCGTAGCTAACGCATTAAGCGCCCCGCCTGGGGAGTACGGCCGCAAGGCTAAAACTCAAAGGAATTGACGGGGGCCCGCACAAGCGGCGGAGCATGTTGCTTAATTCGACGCAACGCGAAGAACCTTACCAAGGTTTGACATCACCCGTGGACTCGCAGAGATGTGAGGTCATTTAGTTGGCGGGTGACAGGTGGTGCATGGCTGTCGTCAGCTCGTGTCGTGAGATGTTGGGTTAAGTCCCGCAACGAGCGCAACCCTTGTTCCATGTTGCCAGCACGTAATGGTGGGGACTCATGGGAGACTGCCGGGGTCAACTCGGAGGAAGGTGGGGATGACGTCAAGTCATCATGCCCCTTATGTCTTGGGCTGCAAACATGCTACAATGGCCGGTACAATGGGCGTGCGATACCGTAAGGTGGAGCGAATCCCTAAAAGCCGGTCTCAGTTCGGATTGGGGTCTGCAACTCGACCCCATGAAGGTGGAGTCGCTAGTAATCGCGGATCAGCAACGCCGCGGTGAATACGTTCCCGGGCCTTGTACACACCGCCCGTCACGTCATGAAAGTCGGCAACACCCGAAACTTGCGGCCTAACCCCTTGTGGGAGGGAGTGAGTGAAGGTGGGGCTGGCGATTGGGACGAAGTCGTAACAAGGTAGCCGTACCGGAAGGTGCGGCTGGATCACCTCCTTTCTAAGGAGTCTTTGCAGGTCGGCATTACTTCTACAGCCGGCCGGACTCGAAAGTGGACCCGGCATCCTTCGGGGTGTTTGGGAGTGGCTGAAGATAGATCGAACTTGACCTCGGGCGACTAGAAGCGTCCGGGGGCGCGCTGTTGGGTGTCTGAGGAA
>NZ_QPFC01001128.1:0-1206 GCF_003427465.1 Nocardiopsis sp. TNDT3
CCCGCGGCCGACCCGGCCGCCGGGGCGGTCCGGGGGGAGGGGTCTCCCGGCCCCGGTGCGCACGCGGGTGCGGTGGACCGGGGTCCGATCAGTCCAGGGACCCCCCGGACATCACCGCGTGCATGCGCCGGTAGGTGGCCGCCTCCTCGTGGCGGCTCTGGCGCTCCAGCGTGCGCGCCAGGGCGATGTGCGCCCAGTTGTCCACCGGGTCCAGCTCGATGATCCTGCGGAAGGTCCGCTCGGCCTTGTTGAGCTGCGCGGAGTGGAAGTAGGCGCGGCCCAGCAGCTCCAGCAGGGAGCGGCTGTCGGGTTCGTCGTCGACGATCGGTTCGAGGGTGCGGGCGGCGTAGATGGGGTCGCCCAGTTCCATGAACATGCGGGCGCGGTTGAAGGTGTCGTAGGTGTTCTCTTCCACGGTGCTCCTTCCGACGGCGCGGGGCCGTCCCGGATCACAACGGCCGGCGTACCGGACGCATTCCCTGGTGGGGCGTGCGGGGGCGAAGGCGTGGGCAGGAGCCCACCGGGCCCTCCCGTGCCTTCGCCCCCACTGAAGAGATCCCCGCGCACGTGCGGCGCACACGTGGCCGAGCGCGGTCACCGCCTCCGCTCGGGAGCGGTCACAGGTCCGTCATGGTGATCCGGCCGGTGTCCACGTCGTACAGCGCGCCCGCGACCGGCAGGCCCTCGGGCAGCAGCGGGTGGTGGCGGATGCGCTCCAGGTCGTGCCGCAGCGCGCCCAGCTGGTCGTTGTCGGTGTGGAACTCCAGGCTGCGCGTGTCCACTCCGTACTGCTTTTCGATGAGGTCGTGAACGGCGTCGTCGCTCTCCACGGAGGCCATCTTGCAGCGGGTGTGCGGCATGATCAGCACCCGGTCCACACCGAGCAGGTACACCGCCAGCACCAGGGTGCGCAGGGTGTCGTCGGTCACGCGCGCGCCGGCGTTGCGCAGGATCTTGGCGTCACCGGGCTTGAGGCCGAGCATGTCCAAAGGCTCGATCCTGGAGTCCATGCAGGTCACCAGGCCCAGACCGCGCGCGGCGACGGGTTCGAGCCCGGAGAGGGAGAAGGACTCGGCGTAGGCCTCGTTGGCCGGTAGGAAATCGTCGAAGGCACTGGAGGAAGTGGTGCCGCTGTTGTCGCTCACGTGGAGGCGCTCCCTTGTCCCGTGGTCGCGGACGCGCCGCGCGCACCGGACGGATCCGGTG
>NZ_QPFC01001129.1:0-1785 GCF_003427465.1 Nocardiopsis sp. TNDT3
GCGACGGCACCCGGCCCGGCTCGTCCTTTATTGGGGAATGTGTTGTCCGATTTGACCTCAAGACCTGTTGAGGTCCTAGCGTTGACCTGTCCCCTCGGGAGTGTTCCGCGGAGGCTTTCGGATCAGCGAAACGCCCCAAGGAACACGACCCAAGAACCGACGGTGCGCCGCGCGGCTCCCTGAGCCGGTCCGCGCGTGCCCGCCTGACGTGCCCGCTCACGTGTGGGCCGAGACGGCACCAAAGAAGCAAGGACCCACATGGACAACCTTCGGATCGCGGTCATCCTCGGCGGAAACCGCCGGGGCCGCACCGGACCCGCCGTCTCCCGCTGGTTCGTGGACCGGGCCCGGAAGTACCCGGACCCCTCCGTGGCGTTCGACTTCCTCGACGTGGAGGACATCAGCCCGCAGGACGGCCACGGCGGCCCGATGGCCCCGGAGCCGGCGCACACGGTGGAGGCGGCCGACGGGTACGTCGTGCTGACCCCGGAGTACAACCACGGCTACCCGGGCGAGCTGAAGAGCGCCATCGACGCCGCGCGCCGTGAGTGGTTCGGCAAGGCGGTGGGCTTCGTCTCCTACGGCGGGATGTCCGGCGGCCTGCGGGCGATCGAGCAGCTGCGGTCGGTCTTCTCGGAGCTGCACACCGCCACGATCCGCGACACGGTCAGCCTGCACAACGCTCAGACGATGTTCGGCCCCGACGGAACCCCGGTGGTGGACATGTCGTCCGCGGAGGCCGCCGTGGAGCGGATGCTGCGCCAGCTGGCGTGGTGGGCGCTGGCCCTGCGGGAGGCCCGGGAGCGGCGCCCCTACCCCGGTTAGGGGGCTGACCTGCTGAGGGAGCCGCCGCCCCCGAGGAGGCACGCGGCCCGCGCCTCCTCGGGGGCGGCGCGGAGCCCCGCGGCGGGAAAGTGGACGGGGCGGCGCCTCTCGGCACCGCCCCGTCTTTCTACCCCACCAATCACCATCCCCTGATGATCCCCATCATCAAAGGTCTGTGGTCGGGGACGCGGCAGTCAGCCCGACAGCGCGTCGCCCACAGTAGCTCCGCGTTGACGCGGAGTTCCTGTCCCACGTTCAAACTAGAAGACCGAGGGCCCCTCGCGCAGCTCTTTCGAGGAAAAAGCCGAAGAAAAACCGGGCGGGTGTCCTCCGTCGTCCGTTTGGTGTGTCTTCACGCGCGAGGACCGCCCTCCTTCGGGTAGACCCAGGACCATGCGAGTGGCTATCACCGGGGCGACGGGACTCATCGGCAGGGCGCTGGAGGCGTCCCTGCTCGGCGACGGACACACGGTGGTGCGCATGGTGCGCCACCTGCCGCGGGGGCGGCACCACCCGGACGTGGAGGAGGCGGAGTGGCGCCCCGAGCAGGGACGGGTGGACACCGTGGCCCTGCACGAGGCCGACGCCGTGGTGCACCTGGCCGGGGCGCCGGTCGGCCCGGCCCTGTGGACGCGGCACCGGCGCACCCTCATCCGGCGCAGCCGCGTGCGCGGCACCCGCACCCTGTGCCAGGCCCTGGCGGGGATGTCCTCGCCTCCCCCCCGCCTGCTGAGCGCGTCGGGGATGCACTTCTACGGCGACACCGGCGGGCGGGCGGCCACCGAGGACTCCCCGCCGGGCACCGGCTTCCTGGCCGGGGTCTGCCGGGACTGGGAGGAGGCCACCGCCCCGGCCGAGGAGGCGGGCCTGTCGGTGGCGCACATGCGCACCTCGGTGGTGCTCGACCGCTCGGGCGGCATGCTGGGCACGCTGCTGCCGCTGTACCGGGCGGGGCTGGGC
>NZ_QPFC01001130.1:0-2578 GCF_003427465.1 Nocardiopsis sp. TNDT3
CCCGCCGAACAGCAGCCCGACTGGCCCGACCCCGAAGCCCTCTCCGACGCGCTCACCGACCTGGCCTCCTACCCGCCGCTGGTCTTCGCGGGCGAGTGCGACCAGCTCAGGGCCCGCCTGGGCGCCGTGGCGCGCGGAGAGGAGTTCCTCCTCCAGGGGGGCGACTGCGCCGAGGCCCTCGACGGCGTCTCCGCCGACCAGATCAGGAACAAGCTCAAGACGCTCTTCCAGATGGGCGCCGTGCTCACCTACGCGGGCTCCGTCCCCGTGGTGAAGGTGGGCCGCATCGCCGGGCAGTACGGCAAGCCGCGTTCCAGCCCCACCGAGACCCGTGACGGGGTGAGCCTGCCCTCCTACCGCGGCGACGCCGTCAACGGACGCGCGTTCACCGCCCGCGACCGGCGCCCCGACCCCGAGCGGCTCAAGCGCGCCTACCACGCCTCCGCGGCGACCCTGAACCTGGTGCGCGCCTTCACCACCGGCGGCTACGCCGACCTGTCCCAGGTGCACGCCTGGAACCGCGACTTCGTCCGCGACTCCCCCGCCGGTCGGCGCTACGAGCGCCTGGCCCGCGAGATCGACAACGCGCTGGCGTTCATGCGGGCGTGCGGGGTCACCGACGCCGAGGCGGTGCGCACCACCGAGTTCTACTCCTCCCACGAGGCCCTGCTGCTGGACTACGAGACGGCGCTGACCCGCGTGGACTCGCGTACCGGCGGACTCTACGCCGTGTCCGGGCACATGGTCTGGATCGGCGAGCGCACGCGGCGGTTGGACGGGGCGCACGTGGAGTTCGCCTCGCGCATACGCAACCCGGTCGGGGTCAAGCTCGGCCCGGGCGCCGAACCCGACGATGTGCTGGCGCTGGTGGACAGGCTCGACCCCGACCGCGAGCCCGGACGGCTGACCCTCATCACGAGGATGGGCGCCGGGCGCGTCCGCGACCGGCTTCCCGCGCTGGTGGAGAAGGTCACGGCGTCCGGTGCGCGGGTCGCGTGGGTGTGCGACCCCATGCACGGCAACACCTTCACCGCCGGCAGCGGGCACAAGACCCGGCGCTTCGACGACGTCCTGGACGAGGTGCGGGGCTTCTTCGAGGTCCACCACGCCCTGGGCACCCACCCCGGCGGCATCCACGTGGAGCTGACCGGCGACGACGTGACCGAGTGCGTGGGCGGCGGGAGCCGCATCGGCGTGGACGACCTGCGGCGCCGGTACGAGACCGCCTGCGACCCGCGCCTGAACCGCAGCCAGTCCCTGGACCTGGCCTTCCTGGTCGCCGAAGTGCTGGGAGAGGCCCGCCGGGCGAAGGAGGCGCGCCGATGAACGTGTGCGCGGTACGCGGAGCGGTGCAGCTGGACCGCGACGAGAGGGAGCACCTGCTCGCGGGGGTCCGCGAGCTGCTCACCAAGGTCCTGGACGCCAACGGCATCGGCAGCGAGGACCTGGTGAGCATCCTGTTCACCTCCACCTCGGACCTGGTGAGCGCCTTCCCGGCGGAGGCGGCGCGCGAGCTGGGGCTGCTGGACGTGCCCCTGATGTGCGCGCGGGAGCTGGACGTGTCCGGGGCGCTGCCCCGGACGGTGCGCCTGATGGTGCACGCGCGCAGCGGCCTGGCCCGCGCGGACGTCCAGCACGTCTACCTGGGCGGAGCCGCGTGCCTGCGCGAGGACCTGGAGGGCGGTGCGCAGTGATCCGCACCATGGCGGTGGTCGGCACGGGACTCATCGGAACGTCCGTGGCGCTGGCCGCGGGACGGCACGGGGTCGCCGTCCACCTGATGGACCGGGACCCCGCCGCGGCCCGCACCGCCGCCGCGCTGGGCGCCGGAACGGTCGGCGCCCCGGCCGAGGCGGTGGACCTGGCCGTGATCGCGGTGCCGCCCAGCATGGTCGGCGCCGTCCTGGCCGAGCAGCAGCTGCGCGGCCTGGCCCGGGCCTACACGGACGTGGCCAGCGTGAAGTCCGCGCCCGGCCGGGACGTGCTGAGCGCCATCGCGGACCCGGTGACGTTCATCGGCGGCCACCCCCTGGCCGGCCGGGAGCGGGCGGGTCCCCTCGCGGCCCGCGCGGACCTGTTCGAGGGCCGCACCTGGGTTCTCACACCGACGGCGGCCACCGCGCGACCAGTGCTCAACCGGGCGCTGGAGATGATCTGCCTGTGCGGCGCGGTCCCGGTGATGATGGACAGCCAGGCCCACGACGACGCGGTGGCGCTGACCTCGCACGCACCGCACGTGGTGGCGAGCCTCATGGCGGCGCGGTTGCGCGGCGGGGCCGAGGAGGCCTTCCGCCTGGCCGGGCAGGGGTTGCGCGACACCACCCGCGTCGCGGGCGGCGACCCCCGGCTGTGGACCGACATCCTGCGCGCCAACTCCGGGCCGCTGGTCGGGGTGCTGCGCGACCTGCACGAGGACCTGTCACTGGTGCTGGCCTCCCTGGACGTGCTCTCCCGCTCCGGTCCGGGGCAGGGCGCGCGCGAGACGGGCCGGGTGCGCGACCTGCTGGACCGGGGTTCCCAGGGCCTGGGACTGCTCCGCGAGCAGCCGCCGGGCGGGGCGCGTCTGCGGGTGGCGGTG
>NZ_QPFC01001131.1:0-2610 GCF_003427465.1 Nocardiopsis sp. TNDT3
GGCCCGCCCGCGGAGGCCTCAGCTGGGCGGGCGCAGCACCGCGAAGGCGTCGGTGACCTGGAGGCTGCGGTCGCGGAACCGGAAGAGGGCGGCGGGCCTGCCCCCGGAGCGGCCCGAGGGCACCGAGCGGCCGGTCTCCTCGATCTGCCCCCGCCGCAGCAGGACGCGGCGCAGGTTGGTGGCGGCCACGTCGTGGCCCAGCGCGGCCCGGTAGTAGCCGGACAGCTCCGACATCGTGAACTCCGGCGGCGCGAGGGCGAACCCGACGTTGGTGTAGCTGAGCTTGGCGCGCAGCCGCTGGCGTCCGGAGCGGACGATGGAGGCGTGGTCGAAGGCCATGGTCGGCAGGTCGGCGGCCGGGTGCCAGCCGGTGTCGTCGGGCACGACCGGGTCCACGTCGGCGGGGACCAGCCCCACGTAGGCGGTGGCCAGGGTGCGGCGCCGGGGGACGCGGTCGGGGTCGCTGCGGGTCTCCAGCTGCTCCAGGTGTGACAGATCCCTCACGTCGACCTTCTGGGCGAGCTGGCGCCGGATGGAGGCGCCCAGGTTCTCCCCCCGGCCGAGCCTGCCGCCGGGCAGCGCCCAGGCGCCCTCGCAGGGCGGCAGGGCCCTGCGCCACAGCAGGACGCACAGTTCTCCGGCACGGATCTGGAGCACGACCGCGAGCGCCTCGTGCACCGACAGCTCCGCGTGGTCGGACGCGGAGCAGACGGACGCCGCGACCTGTCCGTTTTCCTGAGGGATGTCCACCCTGTCCCTTCCGTTACCCGTCATGTTAAGCTTCATCAGGTTTGTGCCTGACAGACAAAAACTTGTCCTCATCCGCACCGACCCTCCCCGGCACGGCGCCCGCGCGGCGTTGCCCACAGCCTCAAGGAAGTAGTTGGACATGGCACCGGTCACCGCCACGGCGGACACCATGACCAGGCAGGAATGGGCCGCAGAGGTCCACCGCCTGGCGAAGGAGCGCGACGCTGTCATCCTCGCGCACAACTACCAGCGCCCGGAAATCCAGGACGTCGCCCACCACACCGGCGACTCCCTGGCTCTGTCCCGCCTGGCCGCCGGTGTCGACGCGAGCACCATCGTCTTCTGCGGTGTGCACTTCATGGCCGAGACCGCCAAGATCCTCGCCCCGCACAAGACCGTCCTGCTGCCCGACCCCAACGCCGGGTGCTCGCTGGCCGACACCATCACCGCCGAGGACGTGCGCGCCTGGAAGGCCGAGCACCCCGACGCGGTCGTGGTCGCCTACGTCAACACCACCGCCGCGGTCAAGGCGGAGACCGACATCTGCTGCACCTCCTCCAACGCCGCGGACGTCATCCGCTCCATCCCCGAGGACCGCGAGATCCTCTTCCTGCCGGACCAGTTCCTGGGCGCCCACGTCAAGCGGGTCACCGGCCGCGACAACATCCACGTGTGGATGGGCGAGTGCCACGTGCACGCCGGGATCGACGGGCACACCCTGCGCGAGCGGGTCGCCTCCGAACCCGACGCCGAGGTCTACGTCCACCCCGAGTGCGGCTGCGCCACCTCCGCCCTCTACCTCGTGGGCAGCGGCGCCGTACCGCAGGAGCGCGTCAAGGTCCTCTCCACCGGCGGGATGCTGACCGCCGCGGAGAACACCAGTGCCAAGAAGGTCCTCATCGCGACCGAGACCGGCATGCTGCACCAGCTGCGCAACGCCAACCCGAACACGGAGTTCGAGGCGGTCAACTCGCGCGCCGAGTGCCACTACATGAAGATGATCGACGCGGACAAGCTGCTCAACGCGCTGCGGTTCGGCACGACCGAGATCACGGTCGACGCCGACACCTCCGCGCGCGCCCGCCGCTCCGTCGAGCGGATGATCGCCATCGGGTCGCCGTCACGCGGCGGAGAGTAGCCGATCCGCGACCGTCGGGTCCCGCGTCCGGCCCCGAGGTTACAGAAGACTTACCTTCAAGACACAGGTAGACGATTCACCCACGCGTCGCCGCGCCCCTCGCTACCGTCGCGGGAAACGGGGGGTTAGAAAAGTGACCAGAGGTAGCGAACCAGGCGAACCGTCGACGGTCGAGGCGCTCTACGACGCCTTCGCCCCGTCCCTGTACCGGTACGCCTGGTCGCTACTGGGTGAGGAGGACACCGGGCAGGCGGCCGAGGCCGTGCACGACGGCCTCGTCGCCGGTGTCGTCCTCGACTCGCGGCGCGCGGACCCGGCCGACCTCGGCTCCTGGCTGTACGCCCTGGTCCGCTCGGCCTGCCAGCGCCGCGGCCTGGCCCACGTGAGCCCCTACACCCGGCTGGCCACGGTGCCCGCGGAGGAGCCGGTGGCCCGCATGTTCGCCCGGCTGCCCGCCAGCCACCGCGAACTGGTGGAACTGAACCTGCGGCACGCGCTGCCCACCTCCGCGGTCGCGCGCGTCCTGGGCCTGGACCCCCAGATCTGCGGCGAGCTGTCGCGCTCGGCGATCCGCCGCGCCGCCGAGAACCTGGACGGCCGCGACGGCGGGCGCCGCGTCCCGGACCCCCGCCCCTCCCGGGAGGCGGGAGCGCCGGACGGTGCCGGGGACACCGGCGGCCCGGGAACCGCCGCCTGGCGCGCCCAGGTGCACGACGTCTCCC
>NZ_QPFC01001132.1:0-2123 GCF_003427465.1 Nocardiopsis sp. TNDT3
GGCTGGGGGTGCGCCCGCCGATAGGTTGGGGGCAGGCGTCTTTCCGGCGGGTGCTCGGGCACCGGGGGAGGCGGTGGTCATCCTCTGGCACCCGGGGGTGGCGAAACGTCGTGTGTGGAGGCTGTAGTGTCCCTTAGGCTCGATCCCAGTGACCCGGAACGTATCGGCCGGTACCGGCTGATCGGCCGTTTGGGCTCTGGCGGCATGGGCCAGGTGTTCTTCGGCCGCTCGGCCGGGGGGCGTGCGGTGGCGGTCAAGCGCATTCATCCGCACATGGCCGCCGACGCCTCCTTCCGGGAGCGTTTCGCCCGTGAGGTCAACGCCGCCCGTCAGGTCAGCGGTGCGTTCACCGCGCCGGTGATCGACGCGGGTCCCGATGACGAGGTGCCCTGGCTGGTCACCTCGTACGTGCCGTCGTTGCCGTTGGACACGGCGGTGCACGACCACGGGCCGTTGCCGGAGGCGAGTGTGCGGGTGCTCGCGGCGGGTCTGGCCGAGGCGTTGGCCGACATCCACCGGGTGGGGTTGATCCACCGTGACCTCAAGCCCGGCAACGTGCTGTTGGCCGAGGACGGGCCGCGGGTGATCGATTTCGGTATCGCCCGTGCCACCGACGGTACGGCGGCCACGCAGTCGGTGATCGGTACGCCGGGGTTCATGAGTCCGGAGCAGGTGCAGGGGGAGGCGCTCACCCCGGCCAGTGACCTGTTCGCCTACGGTGCGGTGCTGGCCTACGCGGCGGCGGGGACGGGTCCCTTCGGTGAGGGCAGTATGCCCACCATGGTCATGCGCATCATCAGTCGTGAGCCGGATCTGTCGGGTGTGCCCGAGTCGTTGCGTCATCTGGTGGCGGCGTGTTTGTCCAAGGATCCGCAGGGTCGTCCGGGGCCGGGGGAGATCCTGGACTACCTGGGTGATGTGGCCACGGGGCCGACCTGGTTGCCCGCGGCGGTGATGCGGGGGGTCCAGGAGCAGGTGGCCAAGGTCAACGGGGCGTTGGCGGCCGCTGCTGGGGATGGGCGTGTCACCGGTCAGCACCAGCGCACGGAGGTGTTGGGGCAGGGTGGTGCTGCTGCTGTGGGTGGTGCGGCGGGAGCTGCGGCTGGTGCGGGTGTGTTCGGTGATGAGGCGGCCACCCGTGTCACGCCGCAGGCGCCGGGGCACGAGGGCGGTGCGACCTCGGTGTGGGGTGAGCAGCAGGGGTATGGGGCCACGGCCCGTTTCCCGTCGGGGCAGCAGGTTCCGCCGACCGCCCAGTACGGTCAGGGCGCCACGGCCTATGGCCAGGGGGCGGCTCACGGTCAGGGCGGTGCTTCCCACGGGCGGGAGGAGGCCGCGGGTCACCGGCAGCCGGACCGGCCCAGCCAGGAGGACGCCTACGCCGACCTGTACGGCGATCGGCGTGATCCGGCCGCGGACGCGCGCCGCCAGCAGCAGGAGCAGTTGCGTCAGCAGGAGGAGCAGCGCCAGCGGCGGATGCAGGAGCAGCAGCGCCACCAGGAGGAGCAGCGCAGGCGGGCGGAGGAGCAGCAGCGTCAGCAGCAGGAGCAGCGGCTGGAGCACCGGCGCCGTCAGGAGGCGGAGCGGGCCCACCGTGAGCGGGTGCGGGCCGAGCAGGAGGCCGCGCGCCGCGCCCAGAGCCAGGCGCGCCATGCCGACCAGCCGGGCCTGTGGGGTTTCGTCAAGCTGTTGCCGCTGCTGATCATTCCGCTGATCCAGGTGCCGTTGGGGTACGGGGCGGCGTTGGCGTGGGCGTGGTTCACCACCGAGACCGAGGTGTGGACGGGGGCGCCGTACGCGTTCGAGCCCTTGCGGTGGGAGTCCTTCTGGCACGCGATGATGCTGGGGTACTTCATCTTGAACAACCTGGTGTCGTTGGAGTACCTGGTCAGGTCGTTGCGTACGTCGTTCGTCACGGGTGCGGTGTTGGCGTTGGGTGCGATCGCGGCGACCAACGGCCTGCTGTACAGCTTCGGTTTCTGGGGCTGAGTCCGGGGTGGGTCCTGGTCGGCGTCGCCGACGCCCACGGGGCGGCCCGGGCGGTCCGCGTCAGCCGTGAGGTGTTCGCCGGGACCCGGTGGGTGGCCGTGTGGGCCGGGCCGGGGCGGCGCGCCGCCCCGGCC
>NZ_QPFC01001133.1:0-4668 GCF_003427465.1 Nocardiopsis sp. TNDT3
GACCCGGTCCCCACCCCCGTGCGGCGGCCGGGTCCGCCATGTCGGGGGTTGACGCGCTTCCCGAGTTCTGGTTAGGTAAGGCATGCCTAAGGGAGAGCGTTCCGGGCGGGCGACTTCGCGCGGATGGCCGTCCGCCCGGACCTTCCCCGAGGGCGACGCGCGCGGTCCAACTGAATAACGGAAGTACAAGGTGCCCAGGTCGCGAGTCCAACGGGATCTGCGGGGATTCCGCGCGACGCGGGCACCGGGGCAAGCACTGCCTCCGACCGGAACCCGGTCGGTACCGTCCACCCCCAGGCCTCGGGGTGTACGCTCGCCACGCCGGTACCGGACGGGCCCGGTCGGAGGCGCCCCACCCCCACGGTTTTCTCCAGGCCCGGCTCCTATTTCTCCAGGCCCGGCTCCTAGGCCTGGCCGATCACCCTGTTGAGCAGCTCGCCCAGCCTGCGGGCCCGCTGGGTGACCACGTCCAGGGCGCGCTCGGCCTCGAAGGGCTCGAACACCGCCCCCACGGCGTCGTTGCTGACCACCGCCAGCCCCAGCACCTCGGCGCCCGCCTCCACCGCCGCGACCGCCTCCAGGGCGATCGAGTGGCCCACCAGGTCCGCGCCCGCCTGGTGCAGCACCTTCAGCTCCGCCGGGGTCTGCGTCTGCGGCCCCGTCGTGCACACGTACACACCTTCGGGGACCGATGCGTCCGCCTCCTGGACGGCCCGCCGCAGCCGGGGGCTGTAGGCCGACGACAGGTCCACGAACGAGGGCCCCACCAGCGGCGACCGGGCGGTCAGGTTGATGTGGTCGCGCACCACCACGGGCTGCCCCGTGGCGAAGTCCGTGCGCAGCGACCCGGCGGCGCCCGTCAGCACGGCGGTCCTCGCACCCGCGGCCACGCCCGTGCGGACCGCGTGGACCACCTCCAGCGGGTCGCGGCCCTCGTAGAGGTGGACGCGCCCCATGAACACGATGACGCGCTTGTCGCCCACCCACATGCTGCGGATCTTGCCCGAGTGCCCCTCGGCGGCGGGTTCGTGGAAGCCGGGAAGGTCGGTGGCGTCCAGCTCGATGTCGTACGAGCCCAGCGTGTCCACCGCGCCCGCCCAGCCCGAACCGAGCACCACCAGCGCGTCGAAGCTGTCGGCACCGGTACGGGACAGGAGTTCGCGCGCCGCGTCGGCCGCCAGCTCCCTGGCCTCGCCGGTCGTCCTCGGCTGCTGCTCTGGTTCCGTCACACGACGGATGCTACCTCCGGGTGACCGCGGCGTCCGGGAGCGTGCGCACGTGTGTTCCCGCGCCCGGCCGCACGGCGGACGCGGTGGTCACAGCTCGGTGGGCAGGCACTCCCGGGCGAGCAGCTCGGAGACGTACCAGTCGGGCGCCCCCGCCTTCTCGGCGGCCACCGCCAGCTCGCCCAGCTGGATCGCCGAGGGCATCCCGCCCTCGTAGCCGTCGAGCACGTAGGCCCAGGCCGGCACCACGCCGTGGTCGGCCGTCCGGGCGCGCACCGTGACCTTGCGGTAGGCCCGCCCGTCACCCGCGACCGACCACAGCGCCCGCCTGCGCCGCAGGTCCTCGTACTCGTCCTCGGACACGCCCCGCAGGCGGTGCTGACCTCCGCGCGGCGTCTCCAGGGCGCCCTGCCAGAAGTCCAAGTGGGGTTCGTCCCATTCCATGAGGTCGTACAGCGCCACGAACACCCGCTGACCAGCGTCCTCGACCAGGGTCGCCAGCGCGCCCCCGGGCTCGGGAAGGCACTCGCCGAAGGTCAGCCGCCAACCCTCCAACCAGCCGGTGGTGATCAGGGGCGAGTGCGGGGCCCGCCGGGCCATCTGCCCGGGGTGGAGACTGGTTCCGTACGCCGCGTAGATGGACACGGGGCCATCGTAGACCGGTTGGCCCGGGGTGCCTGCTATTTCCCCCGGTCGGCATGGCCGACAATGGGAGCAAGCGACGAAAACAGGTGGTGCCGCGCCATGCCCGCATATCACCCGGACCGGGGACGCGCGTGGCGGCCAGGCAGCAGAGGGAGTGAGGCTAGCGTGACGAAGGTCGTGATCATCGGTGGCGGACCCGGGGGCTACGAGGCGGCACTGGTCGCCGCGCAGCTCGGCGCGGACGTGACGGTGGTGGAACGCGACGGTATCGGCGGCGCCTGCGTCCTCACCGACTGCGTGCCCTCCAAGAGCCTGATCGCCACGTCCACCCGCACCACGTACGTACGCGAGTCCGACAGCCTCGGCATCCGTATCCGCGACGCCCAGGACGAGGACGCGGTCCGGGTGGACACCGACCGGATCAACACCCGCATCAAACTCCTGGCCCAGGCGCAGTCCGAGGACACCCGCGCCCGCCTGGTCAAGGAGGGCGTGGAGGTGATCAACGGGGAGGCCCGTCTGGTCGACCCGCACATCGTGGCCGTGGGCGACCAGCGCCTGCGCGCCGACGTCGTCCTCATCGCCACGGGCGCCCACCCCCGCGAACTGCCCTCCGCCAAGCCCGACGGCGAGCGCATCCTCACCTGGCGCCACCTCTACGACATGGAGGAGCTCCCGGAGAGGCTGATCGTGGTCGGCTCCGGCGTCACCGGCGCCGAGTTCGCCAGCGCCTACCAGTCCCTCGGCTCCCAGGTCACCCTGGTCTCCTCGCGCGACCGCGTCATGCCCACCCAGGACCCCGACGCCGCCGAGGTGCTGGAGCAGGTCTTCATGCGCCGCGGCATGACCGTTCTCAACAAGACCCGCGCCGAGTCGGTGGTGCGCACCGACGACGGCGTGCTCGTCACCCTCTCCGACGGCCGCACCGTGGAGGGCAGCCACTGCCTGATGACGGTCGGCATGATCCCCAACACCCAGGACCTGGGTCTGGAGGAGGCCGGTGTCCGCCTGGGCGACGGCGGCTTCGTCGAGGTCGACCGGGTCTCGCGCACCACCGTCCCCGGCGTGTACGCCGCGGGCGACTGCACGGGCGTGAACATGCTGGCCTCCGTGGCCGCCATGCAGGGCCGCATCGCCATGTGGCACGCGCTCGGCGAGGCCGTGTCCCCGCTCAAGCTCTCCACCGTGGCCTCCACCGTGTTCACCCACCCCGAGCTGGCCGCCGTGGGCGCCAGCGAGGACGACGTGCGCAGCGGCCGGATCGACGGCCGGTCGGTCACCCTGCCGCTCAACACCAACCCGCGCGCCAAGATGAACGAGGTCAAGGACGGCTTCGTCAAGCTGATCTGCCGCCAGCACACCGGCATCGTGCTGGGCGGCGTCATCGTCGGCCCGCGCGCCAGCGAGCTCATCCTGGGCGTGTCCATCGCCGTCCAGCAGCGCCTGACCGTGGACGACATCGCGCACACCTTCTCGGTGTACCCGTCGCTGTCGGGCAGCGTGACCGAGGCCGCCCGCTCGCTCATGCTGGCCTCCCCGGAGTAGGCCGTCCCTTTTTATCCGCTCCTGACAAGAATCGAGTAATGTCGTTTCGTGATCTGTCCCAAGTGTCAAAGCACCATGCGCACGTTCGACCGCCAGGGCGTCCACATCGACCGGTGTGACGGATGCCAGGGCATCTTCCTCGACCGGGGTGAGCTGGAGCGGGTCGTCAACGCCGAGCAGCGCCACTACGGTGTCGCGCCGCCTCCCGACCCCCACCAGGCTCCGCCCCACGGTTACCCGCAGCAGCACCGCGGCGGTTACCCGGACTCGCCCAAGGGCTACCGGGGCGGTCACCCCGACTCCCCGAAGGGCTACCGCGGCGGTTACCCGGACTCCCCGAAGGGCTACCGGGGCGGCCACGGCGGCTACCCCGACTCCCCGCGCGGCTACGGTGGACGCCGAAAGAAGAGCTTCCTCGAAGGCCTCTTCGACTGAGCCGAGCAGTTCCGACAACCTGAACGAGTAACCCGTGCACCCGCTGATCTGTACCCACTGCGGGGAATGGGACGAGACCCCCGACACCGCCGCGGGGGTCTCCGTGTTGCGCTGCGCCTTCTGCCAGCGCACCCGCCCGTTCCTGCGCCTGCCCCTGTACTGCGTGTCGGGACCGAGCGGCACCGGCAAGTCCACCATCGCCGGAGCGCTGCTGGAGCGGCTCCGCGACCGCTTCGTCGTCCTGGAACAGGACCTCCTGTGGGTCGGCGGACTCCGTGACCCGGCCGACCACCACCGGCTGTTCCGCTCCACCTGGCTGCGCACCGCCGCCATGGTCCAGCAGAGCGGACGGCCCGTCGTGCTGTGCGGCACGGTGGTACCGCCGGAGCTGGAGCACCTGCCCGAGCGCGTCCTGTTCACCGACGTCCACTACCTCGCGCTGACCTGTGAGCCCGACGTCCTGGCCGGGCGCCTGCGGGCCCGCCCCGCCTGGCGCCAGTGGGACGAGGAGCGGATCGCCGAGGCCCTGGAGTACGCGGCCTGGGTGGAGTCCGAGGCCGCGCGCCTGGAGCCCCCGGTCGACCTGCTGGACACCACCAGCGCCGAGCCCCGGGAGACCGCCGACGCCGTGTGCCGGTGGATCGAGGAACGGCACGTGCGGGCCGCCGCCTCCTGACCTGACGTCGCTACCTGTCGTCGTTGGTTGGGGCCCGGGATGGTTGTGGGTGAGTGAGGGCTCCGACCAACGCCCTGGTTGCGGGTGGTGGCCGGAGGTAGCGGCGTCAGCTGCCGCGAAGTGGCCCGGGAGGGCGACCAA